>DYRC01000014.1 GCA_020718925.1 Desulfonema limicola | reverse complement strand
AAATATGCCGCCGAAAATGATTCCTTTATATGAATACGCATAAGTCGGAAATCATGTTCGATAGTGTATGTAACTTTTTTTGACTTTTTAAATCACATCCGAAACAGGTTCAATGAAACTATCTGAAATTGTTAGTATTCTGAATGCAAAGCTTCTGGTCGGCGAAGATCAGTTGAACAAAGAATTTACCCGATGCGGCGCAAGCGATCTGATGAGCGATATTTTAGCCGGTCTTTCAGACGACTCCGTTCTATTGACGGGTCTGACTACGATTCAGACGATCCGGACTGCAATAGTCGCCGGAGTGCGCGTGGTGATTTTTGTGCGCGGCAAAACGCCGCCGGACGATGTTATTGACATGGCTCGTGACGAAGATATTCCGTTGATGTCAACACCGTATTCTATGTTTGTCTCCTGCGGCAGGCTACATGCCAACGGAATGACAGGACTTTCGGGAACCCGATAATATTTTCCTGATTTCATACCGCTAAACCAAAGAGGAGTGCCTCATGTCATCGCTGAAAAAAATTTTTCCTGTCAATAAAAAGGATTTTATCCATGCGGGAGAGGCGTCCATCTATGTCAAAAATCTGCTTAAATCCCTGCAAATTGATCCCAAAATTATCCGGAGAGCGTCTATCTGCGGTTATGAAGGTGAGATGAATGTGATTATGCACGGCGGCGAGGGATCGCTATTTCTGGAAATAAATCCGGATAAAGTTACGTTGGATATATCTGATAACGGACCCGGAATTGAAAATATCGAGCTTGCCATGAAACAAGGCTATTCCACTGCTTCGGAAAGATATCGGGAACTGGGATTCGGCGCGGGCATGGGGCTGCCGAATATGAAAAACAATTCCGATGAATTTGCCATCGAATCCGAAAAAGGGAAAGGCACCCGCGTACAGATGGTTTTTTATACAGGGGGGGGAGGTCATGCAGGGTGATACCAAGCATCTTTCTCCGTATGTTTATTTTGATGAACGGCTGTGTATCGGCTGCTATCACAGCGTAAGGGTTTGTCCTACCCGCGCGATTCGCATCAGAAACCAAAAGCCGCTGCATTTTCATGAACACTGTATCGGCTGCGGAGAATGTATCCGGGTCTGTCCCACCGGCGCGATGAGAGCGGTTACGTCGGAATTGACCGCTCTTGAAAAAGACCATATTTCAGTCGCATTGGTGTCTCCGGTACTCTATTCTCAGTTTCCGGGAATTATGCCGGAAGATGTATTGAACGCTCTGAGGCGAATGGGCTTCCAACATGCGGCGGACATGTCCTATTTTCTGGAGATGTTTCAATGCGCGGCTGATGAATTTATCGCCAGAAACCGCATCAGCCATCAGGCTCCGTGGCCCCTGATTTCCCCTGTATGTCCGGTCGTGGTGCGCCTGATTGCCTTTCAATATCCGAGTCTTCTGCCCCATATTCTGCCGATTATGAGACCCGTAGCATTGATGGCGCGGGAAGTGATTCGCCGGATTATTGCCCGATACGGCGTAACCAAAGAAGCGATTACCCTGTATTATATCAATCCCTGCCCCACTAAAATGTCTCCGGAACGGCTGACGTTTCACCATGAACAACCCTGTATAGATAAGGTATTGGGCATCAATGACGTATATCCCGAACTTTTCGGCTTGCTGGAAAAAATGCAGAAAGGAGATCGTCCTGATCTGCCGCCGGATCAGTTCAGTTACGGCGTAACGGGACACAGCCTGATATGGGGCATGTCCGGAGGTGAAATTGCCGGCATGAAGTCAGAGCGCACACTTGCGGTATCCGGACTCAAAGAAACCATTGCCTATCTTGAAAAAATCGAAATGGGGCTGTTTCAGGATTTGGATTATATTGAGTTCAGAACCTGTCCCGAAGGATGTGTAGGCGGAACCCTGACCGGCATTGACAAATATCTGTCCAAAAATTTCATTCAGAAAGCCATGCTGAATATGGGCTTGAAAAAACGGGTGTGTCAGGATGAAATTCTGTGTCTTTACGACGAGGGCGGATTTCAGGCAAAATCCAGCCTTGCCAAATTAGCTCAACGATTTGCTGCCCAGAAAAAGCCTCTGTCTATCAGAGAACTGTCTGAAATTGACAATATATTGGAAAAGATTAAAGGCACAGATTGTTCGGCTTGCGGTGCGCCGGATTGCAAAACTTTTGCCGAAGATCTGGTCAGAGGCAAAGCGTCTATGGAAGATTGTCTTTTTATGAAAAAAGCACAGTAGATGATTATGACTGAACAGAACATTATCCGAAAAATTACCGATACGGTAAACAACTCTGTGGGATTTAAGGTGTTTACTATTTTTATGCTGATCCTTGTCCTGATGATTCCCGGAGCAATGATCCAATCTATGATTTGGGAAAGAAATTCCCGAAAAGAAGGGGCGGTTCGGGAAATCAGTTCCAAGTGGGGCGAAAAGCAGACGGTTTCCGGTCCTGTGATAAGTATTCCATATAAAGAGTATTATGAAGACGACAAAGGAAAAATCAAATACAGTATTCATTATATTCACGTTCTTCCTGACGATATAGATATCAGAGGACAGATTTTCCCTGAAATCCGCTACCGGGGCATTTATCAGGCAGTGCTGTATAACTCAAAACTGGAGATTGCGGGAAGTTTTCCCCAACTGCCGCTTGAAGAAATCAATATTCCGCCGGAGAATATCCTCTGGTCAGGGGCTTATGTATGTCTGGGAATTTCAGATATGAGCGGAATCAGAGATCAGATTGACGCCAAACTTGACAAAATGCCCGTTACCCTGAATCCGGGGATTGACAGCAGCGATGTGATGGCTTCCGGGGTCAGCACTAAAATTTCTCTGCGTCAGGATAGCGGAAAGCTTTTATTCCAGTTTTCCATTAACCTGAACGGAAGCGGACAGCTTTTCTTTTTGCCGTTAGGAAAAATGAACACGGTTTCGCTGTCTTCATCATGGTCTTCGCCGAGTTTTGACGGCGCGTTTCTGCCGGAACAGCGTCAGATTGATACCAAAGGATTTAAGGCAAAATGGAAGGTGTTACATCTGAATCGGAATTATCCGCAAGTTTGGAAAAGTAAGCATCAGACCGAATCTTCGGCATTCGGCGTAAATTTTTTTGTGCCGGTTGACCTGTATCAGAAAACCACGCGCACTGCCAAGTATTCGCTGATGTTTATTGTCTTTACGTTTATGTCCTTCTTTTTTTCCGAAGTGATGAACAAAGAAAGACTTCATCCGATTCAATACCTGTTTGTCGGGCTTGCGCTGACAGTGTTTTACGCGCTACTGCTCTCTGTTTCCGAACATCTGAATTTTGACATTGCTTATATCATTTCCGGGGCTGCGGTTATCACGCTGATTACCGGATATTCGATAAGCATATTGAAAAAAAGAAAATTATCGCTGATGGTGGGCGGAATTTTATTCATACTTTACGGCTATCTGTATTTTGTGCTACAAATGGAAGATTATGCGCTTCTCATGGGAAGCATCGGATTATTTGCGGTGTTGAGCATCGTGATGTATATGACCCGCAAAATTGACTGGTATTTGCTGAAATTAGACAGCAGAGATAATTAAAAACCCTGACATAAATAAGGATGGCGGCGGTGATTGTAAAAGAATTGGTTGAAAAATTGAATATGCAGGTGTCTGCCGGAGAAAAAGGATTGGACAGAAAGATTTCCGAAGGATATTGCGGTGATTTGTTGAGCAATGTGATGGGAAAAGCGCCGGAAGGCTCTATCTGGCTCACGGTTCAGACCCATCAGAATATTGTGGCTGTGGCGGTACTGAGAGAAATGGCGGCTATTGTCATTACCGGGGGGTATGAGCCGGACAAAGAAACGCAGGAAAAAGCCAATCTGGAAGGCATTCCTCTGCTGTTGTGGGACGGCTCTGCGTTTGATCTGTCCGGACAGATTTATTCCTACATTAAGGCGGCGTAAAGGAGTCTTTTTGAAAGCGTACAAGGCGGATATGCACATTCATAGCTGCCTTTCTCCCTGCGGCGATTTGGATATGAGTCCCAAAAGCATTATCGAAAAATGCCTTGAAAAAGGACTCGATCTGATTGCGATCTGCGATCACAACACGGTTGAAAACGCAGAAGCTATCATGCTGCTGGGGAAACGCGGCGGATTATGTGTTTTGCCGGGCATGGAAGTCTGCTCCAAAGAAGAAGCGCATATCCTTGCAATTTTTAGCAATATGGCGCAGGCATCACAGATGCAGAGCTATGTGTATGAGCATCTTCCGGGCATCAATAATGCAGAGCTTTGGGGACCTCAGATTGTTGCCAATGAGGATGACGAAGTGATGGGAGAAAACGACCGGCTTCTGATCGGCGCAACCACTCTGAGCGTTCATCAGATTGTGGAAAAAACCCATGCCATCGGCGGGTTGAGCATCGCGTCTCATGTGGATCGCTCGGCATTCGGAATTGTCAGCCAACTGGGCTTTATTCCGCCGGATTTGGCATTGGATGGCGTGGAAGTCTCATTTCGCCTCCCGATCAAAGAGGCAAGAAGTAAAATTCGCAGCATCGGAAAATTGCCGTGCATTACGTCTTCTGACGCTCATTTTTTAAGCGACATCGGAAAAATTCATACGACGCTGGTTATGGCTGAAGTAACATTTGAAGAAATCGTTCTTGCGCTGAAAGGAGCGGACGGAAGATATATCGTCTCAGATTGACATGAAAGAAATTGCCTTACATATTATGGATATAGCAGAAAACGGAATTTCTGCGGGCGCAAGCCTTATCCGAATTTTGGTGAATGAAGACCGGCAGAACAATCTCTTAACGGTTGAGATTGAAGACAACGGACGCGGTATGCCTGCTGAAATGCTGGCACAGGTAACAGACCCGTTTATCACCAGCCGGACAACGCGGCGGGTGGGATTAGGACTTTCTCTGCTGCAAGCCGCTGCCCAGCGCTGCGAAGGAGAATTCAAACTTGAGTCAGAGCTTGGAAAAGGAACTCGGACATTTGCTTCTTTTCAATACGATCATATAGATCGTGCGCCCGTAGGCGATATGGCAGGAACATTGACCGTTCTGATGATGGGCAATCCCAACATTGACTTTAATTATACGCATCAGGTGGATAAAAAAGAGTTTACGCTGGATACCGCAGAACTCAGAAAGGAAATGGAAGGGTTTTCCATGACCGATCCGACAGTGATGGTGCATCTGACGCGAACCATACGCAACGCAGTTTCAGAACTCAGAATCAATACCAACAAGGGGGATACGGATGACAAGTCTTGATGTTTTGAAGAAAGCAGAAGTTTTCAAGCAGTTGAATGATGAGCAGTTGGCGGCAGTGAATACCTGCTGCGAAATAAAGGAATATAAGCGGGAAGATAAGCTTTTCAGCGAAGGAGATGACGCGGCATATTTATGGATTGTCGCTGACGGCGAAGTGGATATTCGCTTTGAACTGCCCGGACGCGACAGTTCTTTTGAAAACAACATCTCCACCGTATCAGCACACGCGGCTTTCGGGTGGTCAGGGCTTGTGCCGCCTCACAAATATCGTCTTTCAGCTTACTGCGCCACAACAGCCTGCAAAGTTGTCAGGGCAAAACGGGAGCCTTTGCTGAAATTATTTGAAAAAGACGCTGCCATCGGGTACCGGGTGATGACGAATTTAACGTCGGTGGTCGGAAAACGCTTCAACCAGTTACAGAAAAACGCATCCGCTTCGGCATTTTCAAAAGTAAAAATCACCGTTCATCTTGCCACCTGCGGCATTGCTGCCGGAGCGCGCGAAGTGATGACCGCGCTGATGGAAGAAATTGCCAAAAGCGACCGCCGCGATATTCAGGTGGACAGCGCGGGCTGTATCGGAAAATGCCCCACCGAACCCAATGTTACGGTTCATATCGGCGGCACAGAGCCGGTTATTTATAAGAATATGAACAAAGACAAGATGCGCCGGGTCTTTGCCAATCACATTCTCAAAGGCGAAGTTCAGAAAGATTTGGTACTGACCGCTTAACAAAAAAATTCCCCCTGCCGGATTGCGATTCGGGAAAGGGGGATTTTTTACTTATTCTTCCTCTGCCAAAACCTCTTTGAAAAGATTTTTTATCTCCTCATTCAGCGCCTGCCCATGTTTATGCGTAAAATAATCCGCAAACAGCGCGTGAATATTTTTTGTCAGATCAACGGACTTATACCAAATCACCTAACCCCCCGGCCCCCTTCCCTGAAAGGGAAGGGGGAGACATCATCGGTACTCCCCTCTCCTTTCAGGGGAGGGGTCGGGGGAGGGGTCGGGGGAGGGGTCGGGGGAGGGGTGTTTTATCATTCTTTGATAGCGAATCAGTATTAATCAGCATGACAAATTTATCCTGCTCCGCCTCACTGAAAATTTCCTGCGCTCCGCCGACATGAAAGTCAATCGGAATACTGAGGACTGTCCCCGGAGTGCGCCGGATCACCCTTAAAAATCTTGATTAATGAAAAGATAAACGCTATTAATATCCTTCTTATCAAGAATATGCCAGATGGCTGACAATATCAACATGAGGATTTCTGATGAACCTTGACAAAATTTGTTCCGAATATTGGGGGAAAGACAGAAGCGAGCAGGAAAGCGCTGCTGGTCTTCATTCGCTGATTCAATGCTATCAGACAGATGCTCTCTCACAGGGTGATGTGCAGAATCTTTTGAAGCGGATTACCTGTAAAAACGGCAAAATCAGAAAAATATGGGCGGACGCCAAACGGTTCATTTATCATCATATCTTTTTATTTTATCAACAAGACGATAAAGAGATTGCGGACAGCAGCAGGCGGCAATTGACAGAATGCTGCGGCGCTGTGTTAAATCAGGGGGTTGAGAGATGCCTGAGAGCATTTGATATAAAACGGGCAGAAACAAGCGATAATCAAAATATTTTAACCCTGCTTTCAGGATTTATCGCTCAAAGCATTCACTATAAGCAGGTCATCCGGGACATCGGACTTGAGTATTGCAGACATGAAATGGAAATCTGTCTGAGTGAGCGGATAAGCGATGGAAAAGAAGACCAGGATATTGAAGCAGATACCTTTGTCAGTGATAGTCTGTCTCCGGAACAGACAACGATTTTGGAAGATTTTTTTGAAAAAGTCATACAGTATCTTAAAGCAAATGCACATATTCTCAATGTCGGCGCGTTTGTCAGCGAATGTATTACGGGGCAGCCTCACAAATCCGACAAAGCACGGCAGCAGAAAACCCGCTTTAAAAAGCATCTCAAAAGCCATTATGCGGAATTGGATGATGCAACAGCAGAATATGTTATTGAAAAAATAGAAATTCTGTTGTTTGAAAAAAAAATATCATTTTTTTGACATCTGCCTGTCACAGACCCCGAATATTCTGATATTAAACAGAGTAGGGGGAATTACATCTGACATAGGGGGAGATATTATGAAACCATCAATCATCAATCACTTTGAAAACATGCCGACTCAGGTTAAAAAGGCGTATCTGACACATCTTTGCACCGACGGATATGACAGCGATGATCAACGCATCAGAACCGGTCTGACATCACTTTTGACCGATAAGGAAGACGATGATGTAAGAGCCATAGCCATACAACTGCTGGGAGCTTCGGTTGACGAAAATGACATCAGGGAATCGCTGAAAGCCCTGCTGCCGACATTGCCCAAAAACTCGATCAGCTATGATGTTATGAAATCGCTGCTGATTACCGCCCTTTCTGATGAGATAGAAGACGTCAGGGCATGGGGAATTGAGATTATCCGGGCGTATGAGAAGATAAATCCTGATAATAACACTGAATTATTTGATTTTCTTGCCCGAAATCTTGACAATGAAAATGCCGCGCTTCATCTGAGATGGCATTGTACGCTGGGATTGGCACAATCAGGAACCCGGCAGGCAGCAGACAAACTTCTTGTTTTCGGTAAAAAACTCTTATTGACACTTCCTGATTCAGACGAACATACGCCTGATAAATTCCTTGCAGAAAAAACAGCATACAGTATCGGATTGGCTTCGGAAAAAATATGCGAGTATGGAAAAAAACAGGAAGCGATTCTGATGCTTGAAAGAATTGCCAAGCGATTGGCATCAGAGGGTAACGATGCCAGAACCGTCAGTTGGGCAATCGGCAGAATAAATGAAACCCGTTGTGCGCCGGTTATCGCCGCGCCAGCCGTTGTGCCGATACTTGAATCCATCCGGCGATTTTTCACTCAGACCTTTTCTTTCAAATTTGCCGGAGCGATTGCCGCAGTCTGCCTTGTGCTTATTGTGGCAAGGTTTCCTGACAGATTTGATGAGATAGTCGTCAAAGTTTCTATGCGCGGTATTCGGGAAAATGCAACTTCAACGATGAGAGGCTCTTCAAGATCCGGATCCGGAGAATTTGACGTTACGGATGGCGGAATTTTGAAGAGCGGGGATTATTTCAACATCAGCTTCAAGCCGGATAAAGATGCGTATATCCGGGTTCTGTTGTATGACACTTCCAAAGAAATCACGGAATTGTTTTCAGATAAAGCGTATTCGGACAAAAATATCCTGATTTCAACCACAAAACAAGGCGAAAAACTTCAATTGGATGATGTTCCCGGCACAGAAACCGTATATATTCTGGCGTCAAAAAATCCCATTGAAAATTTTGATAAAAAGCTTGGCGAACTCAGAAAAATCGGCATGGATAAAATACAGCAGGTATTTCCAAACACATCAATTCAAACTTTCAGGTTCAGACATGAATAAAATGAGAAAACCCCACCCCTGTCCCCTCCCCGAAACGGAGAGGGGCGTTTCAGACCTCTCCCCCTTCCATTATAGGGAAGGGGGTCGGGGGGTTAGGTCTGTTTTTCTTGCAATCATCCTGTGTTCTTTTGTTATTGCCTGCACGATTGCGCCGGAAAATCCGCGAATCGAAAAAGACGGCAAGGTATATGGCACGACTGTCGGCGCGTTCCGACATCGGTGGTGGAATTACTATGAGCGCGGAACTTCGTTTTCAGACAGACAATTTTGGAAACAAGCCGAATCAGACTTCAGAGCCGCGATTGATCAGCGTAACATTGATCAACGGCGGGTTCGCACTTATGGCAGACATCTGAGCGATTATTTTCCGCACCGCGAACTCGGCGCAGCATTGTTTCATCAGAATCGCTATGTTGAGGCTGTCAGAGAATTGGAGGCGTCTTTGTCTTCTGAAAACTCCGCCAAAGCCGAATATTACTTGGATAAAGCCCGGAAAGCCCGGATTGAACAGGAGCATTCGGATAAAACCCCGCCGGTCATACAACTTGATTCGCCTCAGCCGGACGCGCTTTCCAACGCGTCTGCCATCACGGTCAGCGGCATGGTGTCAGATGATACCTTTGTTAAGGAAATCACGATTAACGGAGAACCTGTTCGCATTGACCTATCTGCGCCGAAGATTTCCTTTCATCACCAGACGCGGATTAAACCGGGAAAAAATTCCATTATCATTGAAGCCAAAGACTTAATCGGAAAAATCAGCAAAACAGAACACGATGTGATTTGCGACCGTGCAGGACCCATTATCAATATTGATCCGCCGGAAACCGCAAGCGGCGCGTATCTTATCAAAGGCTATGCCCATGATGCGTCGGGCATTCGGCGCATTCGGATCAATGACACGGAAATGGACGCCAAATCAGAGCGCGAATTTTCTGTGAATCAGACCTTTGCGGCTGCCTCAAATCAGAACATCATCGTGATTGCCGAAGATATTTTGGGAAATCAGACCCGTGCTGAAATGAGAATTGAAGAAGTGAGAATTGAGAAATCACTTCTCACTTCTCACTTCTCACTTAAATCCTGTAATTTCAAGCCGGTGTTGCTTGCCTCAACAGAAATGCCTTTTTTATTTTGTCAGGCAGAAACCGGCAGAGGCATTATGACGGAAGAAAAAAAGGAGCGGCGGCATCGCAGACTTGGCACATATTATGCCCTGATTATCGGAATTAATGAATACACCGAGTGGCCCATGTTGAGAACCGCCGTCAATGATGCCATGGGCGTCAAAGAAGTGTTATCTGCCCGCTACGGATTTTCGGAAAAAAATGTCATGCTCAGAGTTGACAAAGCCGCCACGCGCGACACGCTGCTTGAGGATATGAAACGCTTGGCAGGCACCCTGAAAGAAAGCGATAATCTGCTCCTGTATTTTGCGGGACATGGGCAGCTTGATCCGCTGACCGGAGACGGATATTGGATTCCTGTGAACGGAAAACGCGAAGATGCCAGTACATGGATCACCAATTCCGCCATCAAAAACTTTGTCGGTTCTGATACTTTCTTGGGAAAAAATGTTCTTATTATTGCGGATTCCTGTTACAGCGGAACGCTTCTCAGGGAAAAAGGCGGCGCGATTGCCTCAACTCAGGGCAGTACCGGCATGACGCTGCCGGAATCCGGAGTCCGTTCACGCGGCGTAACCGTTATTCCCACTGCCAGAAACTTTGAAGATAAAGTTTACGGACTGGGACTGAAGCGTTCCAGACAGATTCTTGCTTCCGGCGGCATAGAGTCAGTGAACGATGAAGGCAAGGGCAATCACAGCCTGTTTGCCTATCACCTGCTCAATGCGTTCAGGAAAAATCCATACAGACTCATTGACGTTGAGTATTTATACAACAGTTTTGTGTGGAAACCTGTGGTGGACAAGGGCGGACAAAGACCGATCATGGGGCGTCTGCAATCCTCTATGGATGAGGATGGGCAGTTTGTGATGATGGCAGGCGATGAATTTGCAAACAAAGTCATTGCGGGAGCAGACGAAGACAGTGATGTATTACAGCGAACAAGCCGGATTGATACGGATCCGCCGGGGATTGACATACCGGGCTGGACGGAGAAGAAAACCGTGTTTATTGATCAGGCGCTGCTGCAAATCATCACAAAAGACCCCAGCGGCATTCAGAGCGTATCTGTCAACGGTCAGAAGATTGTCAGCAGACCCGGCAAAAATAAGCTGCATTCCAATTATGTGGCTGATCTGAAAGAAGGGGATAATTCTTTTTCCATAGAATGCTCGGATCAGCTTGGCAACAAAGGCAAAAAAGATATTGTCATTCATCGCAGGCTTCAGAAGGTCTATGAAACCGGGGCAAGGCTGTCCCTTGCGGCATATCCGTTCAAAATCGAAGGAAAAGGCGCGGAAGGCGTTGAAGATATGGTGATAAACCGGCTGGTTCAAAGCAAGCGGTTCAATATCAAAGAGCGCAAAAAAACAACTGACGCAGTAAAATCAACTGCTTCGGATGAGCAAACTGATGCAGTTGACTTTGGAAAAAAAGCCGGGGCGGATGTTGTGCTGATAGGAAAAGTTTCGGCAAAAGAAAATTCGCTTCAGATTGAGGCGCGAATTGTTGACACGGGCAGTGCGGAAGTGATGACGCTTCAGGATGTGTACGGAGAGGCGGGCGAAGATGAGCTATCCAAAACACTCTCGCAAGGCTTGACCATCAAACTTAGGGATGAATTTCCGCTGATAGAAGGCAGGGTCATCAAAGTAAAAGACAAAGACGTGATCATCAGTCTGGGGGAAGAATCCCGGATTAAAAAAGGAATGCGCCTTATCTTTTTTCAGGAAGGGGAAGTCATCAAAGACCCGAAAACCGGCGAGATATTGGGTTCGGACTCGCAGGAATTAGGATCTGCAAGCATTCAGAAACTCATGCCCAAAATGTCGTATGCCATGCCGTCTGATGCGGCGATATTGCCCAAGCTCAACGAAAGCCACAAGGTGGTGATGAAATGAGAAAATATATTTATATCTTGATATTTATTGTCTTTTCAACAACCTGTTTCGGGGCGGAGTTGATTCAGCGCATTGAAATCCCCTCATCGTTCAATCCGGTCGGCTCCGGCGCAAGAGCTTTGGGCATGGGTGGCGCGTTTATTTCAGTGGCAGACGATGCCACTGCTGCCTCATGGAATCCCGGCGGGCTGATTCAATTGGAATTGCCTGAAATCTCAGTCGTGTATGATATGTTTCATCGCTCAGAAGACAATCATTTCGGCGTACATCCTGAATCTTCGGGCATTGAGCGCGTATCTGAAGCCAAACTCAATTATTTCAGCGCCGCATATCCGTTCACACTCAAAGAGTACAACATGATTGTGTCGCTCAATTATCAGAAACTCTATGATTTCAGCCGGAAATGGGAATTTCCCATGAGCCTGAGCGCGGCAAATCTGCTGATTCATCAGAACACCGATTATCGTCAGGAAGGCGATCTGTCTGCGTTGGGGCTTGCTTACTGCATTCAGATAACCCCCCGATTTTCATTCGGATTTACCTTGAACATCTGGGATGATAATCTTACCCCGAATACTTGGGAGCAGAAAATCGTTCAGAGCGGGGAGGCAGAACTGGGAAAAAATAAAATTCCTCTGCAATTTCAAAGCTATGACCGCTATTCGTTCAAGGGGATCAACGCAAATTTCGGTTTTTTGTGGAATATCACGGATAAAATGACCATCGGCGCGGTATTGAAAACGCCGTTTACCGCAGATATTCGGCATGAACAGACGCTTTCCGGCATCGGCATGACTTCAAGTTCAACGGTCAATGACGAGCAGTTGACGATGCCCATGTCTTACGGACTCGGCATTTCTTACCGATTTTTGCATAATTTTATGGTTTCTTTTGATATTTACCGCACTCAGTGGAATGATTTTCTTGCCAAAGATTCACAAGGACGTGAAACATCGCCGATTACCGGAAAATCTGCAGATGAATCCGATATTCACCCGACCCATCAACTTCGTATTGGCGCAGAATATCTTAAAATTACAAAGGATTATATTATTCCCTTATGTTTCGGAGCATTTTATGACCCGGCTCCGGCATCAGGCGGTACTGATGATATTTTCGGAGTTGCACTCGGATCAGGCATCGGTTTCGGAAGATTCAATTTTGATTTGGCATATCAGTATCGTTTCGGAAATAATATCGGCGGCTCAATTCTGAAAAATCTGGATTTTTCTCAGGATTTGAGAGAGCATACGCTGTATTCATCGGTGATTATTCATTTTTAAATCTCCCGAAAATTTATGCCGTGAGCTTATTGTCAAACTACCCCTTTAAAAATGGGGGTATGCGTAAGAATATCCGATAACTTCATACACATTGGCTTCATAAGGCTTGAAACGATCCTCAAAAACCTTTTTTCTGCCAAGTGAACGCTCTGTCCGCAGATTTTTAAGTTCGACAGACTCCTGAAATTCCAGCCGAATATCTGTTTCTGCGCCGTCAATACCTTCAATGCGGACAGGATTTTTCACAATGCCAAGATAAACCCTGTTCTCATTTTTCCAAAACAGGGCTTCGATCATGTTCGGATATTTTCCAGCTTCATAAATTTTCACCTTTGGCGTCAATCCGGCTTTTCCCACAATCCGGGCAATATCGGTTCGCCACTTTTCGCCATCAGCAGAAAACCGCTTGGCAAGATACTCAGACAGCAGTTCGGTCAATGTGATATTTACCCCCTCCAAAGCACGTTTTTCCCGCGCTTTGCCGTGTTCATCAAACATGCCGCAGAACTGATCCGCTATCAGCGTCCCGCCCCCCCGGACAAATTTTTTTAAAACCTGCGCCTCTTTGTCTGATATGCAAAGCATTTTGGGCAGGATAATGACGTTGAAGCGTCTGCTTAAATCCGGCTCTTTTTCCATCACATCAAGGTAGCTGATAAACTCATATTGAAAGCCCGAATCTTCAAGTATCTTACACCACGACCGGCGCAGAATGCCCATAGACTGATGCTCGTTATCGGTTGATGAAAATAATTTCGGCCATGTTTTGCCGTGAACCAGCGTGTCCGCTGCCCATGATGCCTGAATGCTGGGATGGGAATAATAAATGCCGATAGGATCAGCCATAAATTTTGTTTTGGGATCAACAAAAGGTTCGCTGATTTTCCCCTGAATTTCTTTGAAAACAGCCGTATCTGCAAGAATATGCGGCGCAATATAAGCCCCCCTCTCCGTTTCGGGGAGGGGTTGGGGGGGGAGGAACCATCCTTCGGGCCACGCAATCACCGCCTGATTGCCATGAAGCAGATAATACCATAAAAACCATGAATCTGCTTTGGGATTTTTGGTTGAAAAAAAGGTCTGCATTCTGGGGCGGCGATCTTCATTCCAGAATGAGCGCAGAATTTCATTGGTTTCATGGATATTGTAGGCTTCCATCCATTGAACAGAGCGGGCTAATTGGGCATAATCATAGCCGCCCCATGTATTCGGCGACTGCCCGCCCACAAATCCTGCCGGAATATTCGGCGCAAGTTGATTGGAATAACGAACCAATTCCGATAAGACCGCAGAAAATTGAATATCCATAAACTGCCGGAAATCCATCCAAGGCGATAAATTCCACTGAGACATCGGCAGCTCTTTAATTTTTTGACGAATCTGCTCAAATCCCTGCGGCATCACGTCATCAAAGTTTTTAAATCTGCTGTTCCATTGCTGATTCAGTGTTTCAATTGCGCCGTATCTTTGTTTAAGCCATGCTCTGAATTTTGCCAAAGACAGCGGATGAATATCCACGTCCGCCGGAGAAATCAGTTTTGCCAAAGAAATTTCATCATCAAACGAGTATGCCAGCACAAAACCGTTTCGGGTGGCAATAATATTTTTTTCAAGGTGCGCTTTCATGGCGGCTATGGTTTGCGGATCAGCCAGACTATGGGGGCGGATCAGCAGATCGGATTTGCCTTTCACAGATTCCGCATTTTTCCCACTCAGAAACAGAAATCCCTTATCCGCCGCATGATCAACATAATACGGGAATTTCTTTTCAAGAGAAAACCGGACTTTATCTTGCTGTTCCGCGCCCCGGTCAATATGAAATCCGCCGATTCCGAGCTTCTGGTACAATTCAAAATCCTTAAAAATATCGGTCTGATATGACCATACAAGGATTTTGAATTGCCGCCATTCCGGGCGGAGCGGTATTGCCGAAACAGATACGGGCTGAATATCTGCCCAAACGGTTGCAGCGGCGATAAAACATAAGTATAAGCAGGTTAAATATCGAATTTTTCAAGTATCCTTTCAGCATCATCATAAAGTAAATTCAGAATAATTGCAATCCGGTATTTGCCCATTGTCAGACAATATCATTTTCCTTACCCAAAAAATATCGCTTGACAACGATGAAACAAATTTTGTATATATTGTCAAAAAGGAATATATGATAGATTTATGAAAGCATTTGTCAAAGTTATGAAAGCCCTATCCGATCCGAATCGGGTAAAGATTCTCAAACTCTTGCAGCGCAAAAATTTATGTGTCTGCGAATTGCAGGGATTACTCGGCATTTCCCAGCCAACCGTATCCAAACATCTGAAAGTCCTTGAAGAAGCCGGGCTGGTATATTTTATCAAAAACGGACTCTGGGTAGATTATTACATAGCTGATGGAAAACAAAGCGCTTATGCCGCAAGTCTTTTGGGAAATCTGAAACACTGGCTTGAAGACAGCCCTGAAATCAGAGGGATGACAGATAAAATCCCCTTTGTCCGGCGGGAAGATATTTGCAAAAGATAATTTTTTGTCAATTACATATTGATATATAGCAATTTAACTATTTAAGGAGAAATCGGATGGAAATATCGGAAAGTCAACATGCGCCTCACAAAAATCTTCTGCCGTTATACCTGAGCGGCGGAATTATCGGTCTTGTAATATGGTGGCTTATTTATCGCCAATTGCTGCCGTTTGCCTCATTTCTTACTTACTCTGTGCTGAATATCGGAAAAAGCAGTCATCTCGGCGCGTCAGTTGAATTTTTCTTTTACGACACGCCCAAAGTGCTGATGCTGCTGACGCTGGTGGTATTCGGAGTGGGCATTATCCGAAGCTTTTTCACACCGGAAAAAACCCGTCTGATGCTTGCAGGAAAAAGCGAATTTGTCGGCAATATTTTAGCCGCACTATTGGGGATTGTAACGCCGTTCTGTTCATGCTCCGCAGTGCCGCTCTTTATCGGCTTTGTAACTGCCGGAGTGCCGCTGGGCGTAACATTTTCATTTCTGATTTCCGCGCCGATGGTCAATGAAATTGCATTAGGCTTGCTGTACGGGCTTTTGGGTTGGAAAATCGCGGCGATTTACATGGGAACGGGCTTAAGCGTGGCGATAATTGCCGGCTGGGTGATCGGGCGGTTGAAATTGGAAAATCATATCGAAGACTGGGTAAAAGAAATCCGGGTCGGCGCGGCTTCGATTGAAGAGCAGACAATGACATGGCAGGACAGAATTATCTACGGCTGGGATGCGGTGAAAGATATTGTCGGACGGGTTTGGATATACGTCATTTTGGGCATTGCTGTCGGCGCTGGCATTCACGGTTATGTGCCGGAAGGTTTTATGGCATCCATCATGGGCAAGGGCGCGTGGTGGTCTGTGCCTTTGGCAGTATTAATCGGCATTCCCATGTATTCCAATGCGGCGGGAATTATTCCGGTGGTTGAGGCGCTGCTCGGCAAGGGCGCGGCTTTGGGAACGGTTCTTGCATTTATGATGTCGGTCATTGCATTATCTTTGCCGGAAATGGTGATTTTGCGAAAAGTCCTGAAAATGCGCCTGATATGGACGTTTATCGGTGTGGTTGCCTGCGGGATTTTAATCGTGGGCTATTTGTTCAATGCCATTATCTGAATTTAAGGAGTTATGATGAAAATCAAAAAGATTTATCTTTATGATGTGGGTCCCGTAAGTCAGGAAATAAGCTTTGAAGATGAATGGAACAGTACGATTCATAAGCAAATTCTTTTTTCAGGTCCGAACGGATCCGGAAAAACTGTGATTCTCAAAGCCATTGCTACCTTATGGGATGCCGCCGGATATTGGCTGGATCATCGGAAACCTATGTCGCAAAAGGATAGCAGATGGATATGGCTTAGACATTGGGTTGAAAGAGGCATAGGAATTATCATTGAAGAAGCCGGCTTCACCTCTTCGCGGATAGGTATATTTTTTGGGACACATTCGCTTTTTGAAGATATTCGCAGTCAGGCAGAAGTATGGATCGGCGAAATTTTTGAATCAAAAAATAAGCGCAGAATTATTGAAAGTGATAATGAAAAAATCATAAGCGATTGGGCTGAAAATCGCAGACGCATGATTCTGACTTTTGAGAAAACAAAAGTTTCCAACATCGTTTATCTGGATGCTGAAGAACGGCGTTGGATAACGCCTAAACAAAATATAGGAAAAATATTTCCTGACGATCCTAATTTGCGGTGGCTGGTAACTTATGAGACAAGCAAAGATTGGAAAGGACAGATTGAGGCGTCTTTATTGAATCTGAAAACAACTCAGTTGCAAAAATACCATGAAGTAATTCGTGATCTGAACAGTTTTTTTTATGATAAAGAAATTGATCCGAAGATAAAATCAGGTGAGAATCGTATCCGTATTCGTATTAAAAAATCAAAAAAATCTCATTTTATGGATGAATTAAGCTCCGGCGAACATCAGATATTGATTCAGGTTTATCTGATCAGCCGTTGGCTTGAAAACGGAGGAATCGTTATGATTGACGAACCTGACCTCTATCTTCATCCTTCTATGATTCACGGCTTGCTTGGTACATTGGAATACCTGACTGATAAGCTCAATGCTCAACTTATCATCACATCTCATAATCGTGATATATGGAAACGTTATGAAGCTCAGGGACTTCGCTTTCCTTTGGGAGGTTCTTTATGAGCGGCTCCGAAAAACGAAGAAAGGAAATCATTCAAGAAATTGACAAAAGCGGCAAGAAAGCCTTTTTAGTCGAAGGTGAAGACGATGTTGCATGTTACAGAATGATTTTAAATAGGCAATTCGGCATAGGTTTTGAGAATAAATTCAAGTTATTAATAACTCATACCGGCGGCAAGAAAATACTGACGGATATTCTTGAAAAAGAAATCAATTGGCTAGGAGTGATAGATCGGGATGAATGGTCTGATGATGTAATTGAGAAAAAAGAAAAAGAACTTGCAAATCTTCATGTTCTTCAGAGATTTTGTCTTGAAAGTTATCTGATTGTGCCAGATCAACTTTGGAAGCTTCTGTCAGAAGATCAGCAGAAAAAGATCAACGGAGGATTTGAAGAATTTAAAAATCGGATATGTAAAAAAAAGACCGAATGGCTAAGACACGGCGTTATGTGGTCTGTTATCAATCCTTTATGGAATGGTCTCAGGTCAATCGGTTTTAAAGAATATCTGCTGAAAATTGATAATATTCAGGATGATAACGTCATTCAGGAAAAACTCAAAGAATGGCATAGCTTTCTTGATGCGGGCAAAATTTTTTCCGATTTTCAAGACAAATTGAACCAAGCTGATAAGATGACTGAATTTGAACAATTAACAATTCGGATTCATGGAAAACAATTTTTTGAGCAGCATGTTTGCGATGTTTTGAATCATTTTCTGGGGCAAAAGGAATCCGGAAAGAGAAAATCTGAGTTGTTTCGCAACATGAATCCGCCTGCTGATCTTCAACTGCTATTTGCAAAAATTTCAATATAAGGAGAAAACAATGGAAATCAAAGTATTAGGTCCCGGATGCGCCAAATGTCAGCAAGCTGAAAAGCTTGTGAAAGAAACGGTTGCCGAAATGGGAGCGGACGCCAACGTTGAGAAAGTAACCGACATGATGCAGATTGCCGGATACGGCGTGTTTTCAACCCCTGCAGTCGTTGTGGACGGCGTGGTAAAATGCGCTGGTAAAGTTCCTAAAAAAGAAGAGATTAAGCAATGGATAGGAAAATAAGCATGAAGAAATGTATGATACTGATTGCAGTATCCCTTTTGTTTTCGGGGATTGTGCTTGCCGCATCTGATACGCCGCCGCAGGCGCCGACCAAAGGTATGGTAACGATGGTGGACATCGGCGCAAAAAAATGTATCCCCTGTAAAATGATGGCGCCGATTATGGAAGAATTGGAAAAGGAATACAAAGGCAGAGCTTCGATTCTGTTCATTGATGTGTGGGAACATCCGAATGAAGCCCCGAAATACGGCATCCGGGCAATTCCTACTCAGATTTTTTATGATAAAGACGGCAAAGAAACGTTTCGGCATTCAGGATTTTTCGACAAGAAAAGCATTGTGGAGCAGTTGGTAAAGCTTGGGGTAAAATAAATTATAAGTTACGCTCTTGATTCTTTGAAGTTTCAACTGCGTAACTTATAGGGTTATGAGGAAAGGATTCTATAATGAAACTGATTGCAATGTCTTTTATTGCGGTTCTGATGGCGACCATGTTGTATGCTCAGGACTTGAAGAGCGTTTCCTTTGACGATTATCTGAAATCGTTTGACTATAAGGAACGCAAAAACATGAAAATCGAAATCCCTGAAATGCTTGACCTTTACAAACAGGGAACAGTTCAGATTATTGATATTCGGTTTTCAGAAGAATATCAGGCGTATAATTTCAGCTTTATCAAAAATATTCCGTTGAACGAACTTCCCGAAAGGCTCGGCGAACTCGACAAAACAAAAATCATTGTTACGATTTGCCCGCATTATGACAGAGCCGAAATTGCAAGGACATATCTGACATTAAAGGGCTTTCGCTCGAAATATCTGGTGGACGGCGCTGTCGGTCTTGCAGAATATCTCAGAGGCGATAAGGCAAAAGATTTCATTAATGCCATAAAGAAGTAAGGATTAAACCATGTTGGATCAGTTATTTTTAACGGTCAACGAATGGATGACCGGCGGCGTGATGATTGCGGCTGTCGGCTGTTTTCTATGGGGCATGATCAGCGTGGCATTCAGTCCGTGCCATCTGGCTTCGATTCCTCTGATGGTTACTTATGTTGCGGGTCAGAATCAGATACTCAAACCGGCTCATGCCGCAAAATATGCGATTGCGTTCACAACCGGATTGTTCATCAGCATTGCAGTGGTGGGAATTATCTGCTCTCTTTTGGGAAGAATGCTCGGAGAAATCGGCAGGTATTGGACAATTCTGGTCGGCGCGATTCTGATATGGGTTGCACTGGATATGCTGGGCGTGAGTGCGTGTTCCATGTCCGGCGGGCTTATCAGCAGGCTCAGAGTCAAAGGAATTTCCGGGGCTTTCATACTCGGTCTTGCTTACGGGCTGTTATCCGGCTCATGCACTTTCGGATTTATCGCGCCGATATTAGCGTTTATCACGATTCAGAAGCAGATTTTTATCGGCATTGTGTATATCGTGCTTTTCGGTATCGGACATTGTGTTCCGATTGCGATTGCCGGAAGCTCTGCGGCAATGGTGAAACGGATTCTTGAAAACGGCAATTTTCAGCAGGGAAGTTTGTGGTTCAGACGGCTTGCCGGGGTTGCTATCGGCATATTCGGAATTTATTTTATCATCCGTCCGTTTATGGGCGCATAATATCATTATTCGGGAGTATTTTTTTATGAATAACGATTTTTTCCGAAATATTTTCAAACAAAGTGCGGTTTTCATTTTTCTATCAATTATCACCGCGCTTTGTGTGAACGGATTGCGTTCTGACCGGCTGCCGCTGATCGGAAATTGGTCGCATGAAGGCAGAATGATTTTAAAAGCCGGTCAGAATATGATTATTTCAATCGAAGAAGTCCGAAAATTATTTGCCGACAAAAAAGCGGTCTTTATAGATGTCCGATCTGCCGAAGAGTTCAAGGCAGGTCATATTCAGAGTGCTCTGAATCTCCCTTGGAACGATTTCAATAATCTGTTCAACAGCATAGCTCCTGAAATTTCACCGGATAAAACGGTTATTACTTACTGTGACGGCGAATCCTGCGGGGCAAGCAAAGAATTGGAATTAGCTCTGGCTTTGAAAAATTTGGGCTATGCGAATGTGCGGGTGATGGTCAACGGCTGGAGTGTCTGGGTAAAACATAAGCTGCCTGTCGAATCGGTTGAAACGGGTTGGACATTTGAAAAATAGGAAAAACGATGGAACATCATCATAACGGCTGTGAAGATCATTCACATCACCATGTAAATGTTGATGAACGCACGGGGCAGCATCTGCTGATTGCCCTTGCCTTCAACTTTGTCATTCCGGTAGCGCAGATAGCAGGCGGCATATTTGCTCACAGTATCGCGCTGATTTCCGATGCGATTCATAATTTCAGCGATTTTACGGCGCTTCTGATTGCGTATATTGCCTATCGTATCGGCAAAAGGGGCGCGTCGGTCAGTAACACTTTCGGATACCGCCGCGCTGAAATTCTTGCCGCGCTGATCAATGTGGCAATACTAGTCGGCGCATCGGGCGTTATTTTATATGAAGCAGTCATCCGGCTCCGTCATCCTGAGCCTGTTGCCGGGTTCGTGGTTATCGCCGTTGCAGGCATCGGTGTTATCGGAAACGGACTTTCGGCATGGCTGCTTCATAAAGATTCAAAAAACAGCCTGAATGCCCGCGGCGCGTTTCTTCACATGCTGGGCGATATGCTGACTTCTGTGGCAGTGATGATCAACGGCGTTATTCTGCTGTTTGAGCCGTTGTACTGGCTTGACCCGCTTCTGTCTGTTCTGATAGTCATTTTTATTCTGAAAAACTGCTGGCTGATTCTGAAAGAAGCCGGACTGATTCTGATGAATGCAACACCCAGAGGCATTGATATTCTGAAAATCAGCGCATCTTTGGAAGAAATTCCCCAAGTGTGCGGCGTGCATTATATTCACGCTTGGCAGCAGAGTTCTTCGAGCATTGCGTTTTCAGCGCATATCGTTGTCAATGATCAGCTTGTGAGTCAGACGGAAATTTTAGCAAAGACTATCCGGCATCATCTTCTGCATCATTTCAGAATTGATCATCCCATTTTGCAGTTTGAAACTTCAGCCTGCGGCAGCGGAACGCCGTTGTGTGAAATATCCTGCGCCGGAATCAGGGAGGCTTCGGTATGATGAAAAAGCTGACTTTTCGACAAAAAAAAAGCATTGCGGAGCAGTTGGTAAAGCTTGGCGTGAAATAGCTTACTCTGAAAAAAAATGCAGACCTCATACAAAACACAACTGCTTTATCCGGCGCTGACGATACTCGCCAGTGTCTGTGCTGCGTCTGCTTACAATTTTTCATGGCTGACCGAGTCTTCTTTTTACATCAGTTTTGCTTACACGCTGCTTGCCATCGGATTATACGGAAGCGTATCTGTTATCAATGTCGGAGAACTTCGGGCAAATCGCGGAATTGTCATCAGAGCAATTACTATCGGCGTACTGGTCAAACCTGTTATTGCCGGAACAATATTTTACATTTTTATTCAGGATAAAATCGCGTATCTGTTCGGAATTGCCGTTGCCCAGATAGACCCGCTTCCGGTAGCCGCATTACTGAATCGGAAAGATTCGGCTTTATCCGAAAGAGCGAAAGCGATTTTAGGCGCGTGGTCTTCATTTGACGATCCCATGAGCATACTGATTTCTCTGTATATTTTTGCATGTATCGTGCCGTCTGAAAATCATCCGATAGCAATTACGATGTCATTCATAAAGCATATCGGAGCAGATTTTGCGTTTGTGGGCAGCGTATATTTCATCTATCATGCGATAAAGAAATATCAGTGGCTGCAGTATGTTCTGTTATCTGCCGCAATTGCTGTTTCCGCGTATTTTCATCTGATGCTCGGCATTGCGATCATTGCGATATTTTTAAGACCGTATCTGTCTGATATGATGCCCCGCATTGTCAGCGCGGCGTTTTATATCTCTCTGATGCTGATAGGGCTTCTTTTAAAAAACGGCGTATCTGTATTTCAAGGATTGGCTTTGTCTTTTGCCATCATCATGTCACAGATTATCGTGGGATTTTGGCTGACGGCAAAATTGGACAGAAAAGAAAGAATATCGCTTGCGCTGGCACAGCAGAACGGACTGACGGCAATCATACTGGCACTGGTATTTGAGTCCGGGTGCAAAGGAACCGTAGCCGTGATTGCTCCGGCAATATTTTTCATCAATTTCGGGTATTTTGTTTTAAATGCGTTTTTTGAAAGGAAAGAAACACCGCGCCGCTTGATATTTTAATCTTTTAAGGTTATATTCTCCGCTGCTTGCGGCGGGATGGGGCATTGACAATCATTACAAGAATTGCTTAAACCTGAAAGATGAATCAAAACTTTGCAGATAAAATTTATAAGGAGAAGATCGAATAAGTCGGAAGAAGAATCCGGTTTCGATTCCTCTGATGGTCAACCGATGAAAGGCGGTGAGCAGCGGCAGTGTAACCTCGCCGGTCGCCATTATCAGTCCATCGGGCAATGCTCTTGCTCAAAGCTCCGAGCGCAACATCCATGCTGTTATTCTCAAACGCCTGATTGACGGACTGATAGTTCCTCATATCTAAAAATAAGACAATCTGCGTTTTGAGCCTCTGGAAATCGTTCCCATCAGATAGCCCACCAATAAAATCCCCACACCGATCAACGCGCCTTTGATCATGTCATTCATCTCAAGATTTTTGAAAATTTCAATCAAATCCGCTTTCGGCTTATTCGGGTCTTCATTTTTCACCTCGTTTTTCAGCGGAGGAGAAGCCGGTTCCGGCGGTTTTACCTTCTGAGCTTCGGCAAGTTCCTTTTCCATATTAGCCTGAGAACTGCTCAATTCTCTGATTTTTTTGAGTTTTTCAACAGACTCCGAAGCTAATTTTTCGTTCTCTGCCTTGAGTCTTTTAATTTCCTCATTCAACGCGGCGGTCTGCTCTGAAAATTTTTCATATTTTTTCCTGTTTTCTTTCATTTCTTTAAGTTCAACCGACATAGGCTTTTTGGATCTTATATAGCGGCTTAAAACCCAACCCTCTTTTCCGGTTGAAAGTCGGATATAAGACCACTTATCTTCCTTTTTAAGCACTTCAACCGGTCCGGCTTCTATGATTTCAATCACTTTTTTGCTAGAATCCGGCTCTTCCCGCAAGCCCAGCTCATGGCTGATGCTGTCATGTATATACATTGTTTCTTCAGCATAGCCCGCTGCAACAGACAAACATAAACAGACTCCGATAAAAACAAACCATCTCATGCGACAAAATCTCCAATCCTAAGATTATGATTTTAAAAAAGCTTCTATGGGCATCTGATAACCGGATAATCTGAGCATCACGCATTCCGATTCTCACATCAATGGATAGATTTATTGTTGAAAATAACGCTTCTGTCAATAATTTCTTTTAAAATATTGAACGATATGCTAAAGAATCACTGAATGTAGCATAAAAATTAAGGTTGAGCGATTATGATCGTATTTGATTTGCAGTGCGGCAGCGGACACACATTTGAAGGCTGGTTCAAAGACGGGCAGGCTTATGAGGAGCAGAAAGAGAAAAATCTTATATCCTGCCCGATCTGTAACGATACCGCCATATCTAAGCTTCCTTCCGCCTTTGCCATCAGAAATTTTTCTGAGCCAAAAATATCTTCTGAGCATCAGGCGGAACTTGTCGCTATCGGAAAAAAAATTACCGAATTTATGGATAAAAACTTTGAAAATGTGGGCTGCGACTTTGCCAAAGAAGCGCTCAAAATCCATTACGGCATTTCAGAGCCGAGAAATATCCGGGGCAACAGCAGCCCCGAAGAAGAAAAAACTTTGGAAAAAGAAGGCATTCCGTTTTTCAAGCTGCCGGTTCCGTCAGAGCCGGAGCCTGAAACAGAGTCATAAATCATCCCAGTTCCTTGAGAAACTGCTCCAGACTTTTCATATCGCTGACCGAAAAAACTTTCCACGAGGTTCCTTTTGGCAGAGCCTTTTTCAATAAGCCGGTCAGAACTTTTCCGGGACCGATTTCAGCATAATTTTCCGTTTTATCATGGATCAGCCGGATCATCGTATCATGCCAGCGCACCGGGCTGCACAATTGTCTTGCCATGATTTCCCGGATCTCTTCGGGTTTTGCCGCCACATCAGCCGTAACATTATGAATAACGCTGATTTCGGATTTTTCAAACGGAACAGATGACAAAAACTGCCTAAATTCTTCTTCCGCGCCTTTCATCAATTCACTGTGCCACGCGCCGCTCACCTTGAGGGGAATGGCTTTTGCGCCCTGAGAAGACGCCAGATTCGACAATTCCTTTACGCCTTGGGGAGAACCTGTAATCACAATCTGAGTTTCGGAATTATGGTTGGCAACCGACACAACGCCTTTTTTTCGGGCATCATTGACAAGTGCGGCAACTTTATCAATGCTCAAGCCCATGATGGCGGACATCGCGCCTTGATGTTTCAGCGATTCGCGGTGCATCACTTCCCCGCGCTTGCACACCAGCCGAATGCAGTCTTGTTTTGAAATGATGCCTGCGGCGCATAACGCGCTGTATTCTCCCAGACTATGCCCCGCACAGACGCTCGGATTGACGCCTTCTTTCTGAATGACCGCAAGACATGCCAGATTGACCGCTGTAATGGCGGGCTGAAGATTGACCGTCATGGTCAGTTCTTCCATCGGTCCCTGAAAGCACAGCTTGGAAATCGGAAGTTTGCTGATTTCTTCCGTCATGTCAAAAATTTCTCTGACTATATCATATTGCTGATACAGTTCAAGCCCCATGCCAACGCTCTGAGAGCCTTGTCCCGGAAATAAAAATGCTATGGTTTTCAATGAGTTTCCTCCTTTGTTCCGAATATATCTGAAATTAAGATTTATGCCGCCATGTCAGATATTGCTTTTTTCATGCGAGGATACGATCTTGCCCTGATTTTACGAATATCTGTTTTGTCTAATTCTTTCTGAAAAAGCTGATAAATTTCCTGAGAATTTTCAACTTGTTGTCCGTAAAGCTTAACCTTCAAAGCTTGTGAGAAAAGTTTTTCTTCAAGCTGAGGCGTAAAGCCGTCTTTTGCTGACAACAGAAATGTTTCGACAGCTTGAAAGAAAATTGTCGCGCCTTTTCTGAAAGTTCCCCAGTTTATTTTCTCAATTTCTTTCAATGCCTCACATTCGCGGCAATCTCCGCAGTTTTCGTGAGGAAATCGGAAACGGGGATCGCCGTCATTATCCACAGCGACAAATACGCCATCCGCATATCCTTGTGCAGCCTTGATTGAAGCAAGACCGGCATCTTTTAAGAGCGTTTTATGTCCGCCGCCGGTTCGCCGCTTTAACCCCAAATCTTCAGGCTTGATAATGGAAATCGGCAATTCTGACAAATCAGAATCAGCCTTGAATGCTTTTTGAATGAACAGATAATCCGTTTCTCCGTCTGCCACAATAATAATCTTCAACATTACGGATTGCCCCACTCAAAAACATTGGAATACCAAGATTCCCCGATTGAATATAAGGAAAGAATTTTTTCATAATCCCTGATTTCCGTCAATCTTTTAGCTTTGCCGTTATTGAGCAAAATAACAGATTCGGGACTTTCCTTAAATAAATCAAGAAAATATGGCGAATGCGTAGAAATCAATGCCTGACAGGGTTTTTCTTTTCTCTGGGATATGCTTTTAAACACATCATAAAGAATCGGCAGCTTATGCGGATGAAGATGCGCTTCCGGCTCCTCGAAAAAAGCCACTGACGGGATAGATTCGCAGGATGCCAGACAAGCAAATGCAGTAAAAATCCAGTAGCCGTCTGAAAGCAAAGGTCCTCTGATGGGATAATTTTTTCCGTCTTTTCCCCGTTGAAAAAAATTCAGAAACACCTTGTTGTCATAATTTGAAACGCCAATATCAACAATCCTGCTATCGCTTTGAGTATATTTTTCAATCCATTCTTGTACGTTCAGCAATAAATCTCTGCGCTCTTCCTGAAAATACTGAAGAACTTCGGGCAGATTCTCACCTTCTGTTTTTAAAAATGGCTGGATATTCGATCCGGCATATTGAGCGCATCCCATTTTCGGGGTTGATGCTGA
>DYRC01000187.1 GCA_020718925.1 Desulfonema limicola | reverse complement strand
CCTTTGGCATGAATAGCCGCCACTGCCGAAGCCAGATTTCTTGCCGTGCGGTGAAGATATTGCCAAGTGAAATTGTGGAAATTCGTGCGCCGGTCTTTGGGATTATACAGCTTGTGTATGGGAATGCCGCCGGTAATTTTCGGCATCACATAGCCGCAGATTTTTCCTTTGGAATCCAGTATCAGGTCAGTCATCCATGCGATTGAGACATGATTGAGCGCAAGCGTGGGATCATCCGGCGGATTGGCAGCCATGATGCTGAGTTTGTCCGCAGGCGGCAGTTTGTTCGGATGATAGATTTTGGCAACTTCGGAAGCGTTCTGAATTTCATAAACAACAGCTTCGCCGCCCTTGCCGATTTCATGCCCTAAGAGAATTTTTCCTCTTTTGTTCTGATATGTGTAAGATGGCATCATGCCCTCATGGTTTGAGTTGCTGTCTGAACCATGATTCATAAGATTAACGGATTACCATGATTATGAAATCCCGGTAATCATAAAATCCTGAAAATCTCGGTTCAGACAACTAAAAAATCCTTAAATCCTCATTCAGTTTCCGATAATAACCTTAATTTCCGAAATATCTTTTGCCGTCATGATCGCATCTTTGATGTCTCTGAGTCTGTCGCAATCCTGTATGTGCATAATCAGAGGCATCATTGCCGACCCTTCTTCTCCAAACTTCAGACTCAGCCCAAGCTCAATAGCTTCTTGAATGCCTTCTCTTCTTGCAGCAGCCAACTCGGAACGCTCATTTCTGAGTGCTTTTTCTCTTATTTCGGCAAGATAACGGCTTTTTTCATCCGCGCTCAGAGCCTCAAGCACACCGAATGCCTTGATAATTGCCGGATTTCTGTATTGCTCTCTCATGGTCTGATCCTCCTCGTGTGCATGGTTGAAAAAACGTAGCCATTCTGTCATGGCATCTCTGATATGACCTGTTTTCGCTTTTCTTTCAAATTTCGGAAGCTCGAAAATATGGATCGCCATATCATCTGTGAGCTTCAGTTTATGATGACGGACATCTCTGAGTTCAAAACAGAAATGAAAATCATCATAATCGGGAAATTCTTCGTAATCAAGAAAATGGATTCCGATCACCGGTTTCAGTTCGCTGTATTCCTCTCCAGACTCAAGCTGACCCGCATAAAGTCTGCTCGCATAATACAGGGTGCGTCTTAAATAATCCGAATACTTCCTGACCTGCATTTCGATATTGTAAATATTCCCGGATTCATCAGTTGCGCGAATATCAAGCACGATATACTTCTGCGTGATTTCTTCAGGCAGTACGATCGGATTCTTTATCTTCACAGAACGGATGCGCCGCTTTTCAGGCAGTTCCAATACCGAATTGAGAAGATCGATCAGAATTTCCATACTCTCGCATAAAAGTTTCTTGAATACGAAATCATTTTTCATAGTCAGCAGAAATTTCATAAAATCACATTCCCCCTTTTTTGTCTGAACCATGATTTTCAGGATTTTGCGATTACCGTGATTAAAAAATCATGGTAATCTTTTAATCCTGTGAATCTTGGTTCAGACAGACATTCGGATTGCAACAATCAACGTTTTATCATCATCCGTGCGGCTGCACACACGGGGCGATTGCAAAAAATCGCCCAATTGCCGGCTGCGCTCTGTCTCGCTTTCTGTTTTCTGCAAAAACTGAAACAAAGGCTTGAAAAATGGCTGATGAGGTTTTGCAGGCAGTGTTTTCATATCCAAAGCCAGCATTTGCAAGCCATCGGAAAACAAAGCAATCCTTTCAACATCACCCTGAATATAAGCAACTTTCATACCGGTTTCAAAATTCTCCGAAGTCAGAAACACGGTTTCATTGATGTATTCGCTTCTTTCCGGCTGAATGAGCATTTGCAAATCATCCTGATGTTCCGCGCCATAGACAATTCCGCCATCTCCGATTTGTATTCCGGCAATTGCTGTTTCAGAAACAACCGCAAGCAGAAAAGTTGCAGCCAAATCTTTGGGATGACAGTTGATTTCATCGGCTTTACTGATAAGCTTATCCCTCAGAAATCGGATCAGTTCATCAGCCCTGATTTTCCATTCTTCTTCATTGTCAGGGATACTTTTCCATTGCTTGATAAACTCAGTTGCTTCTTTTGCAGCCAAATCCGAGCCTATTTCGGAATGTTTTGCCGAGCCTGCTCCGTCTGATACGGTTGCAATCAGAACGCCGTCCACAATTTCGATATGGTGGGAATCTTGGCAGGGAGTGCCGGTTTTGTGATGACTTGTCCCTGCCACAGATTGTCCCGTATAACGCCAAATTTTGGGATTCATCATATCTCTGCCCATCCGCTTGGCGGCACCAGCGGAGTCTGTTCGCCGATTTTGGAATGAGATACGGATTGAGTGCTTTTTGAAAGCCACACAAACATCTCAATAAATTGCAAGCCTTTTAATCTGAGGGGCTGACGCACTGAAATTTTATTGAGAATTTTCATTTCCGCATCATCAACGCCCACGCAGAAAAATGCGACACTGCTCTTTTTTTCTTCTGCATGAACCTTTTTTGCGGCAGGTTCCCATTCATCAGTAGGTTCGCCATCCGTAATCATAAAAATCCAAGGTCGGTAATAGGCGATTTCATTTGCCTTATAAGATGCTTTCCGCTCCCGAATCATATCCAGAGATTTCTGAATAGCCTGTCCCATCGGCGTAGAGCCTGAAGCGACAAGCGTCGGGGCTTTAAATTCATCGGCTGTAACAAAATCCTGAACAAGCGTTACATTTTCCCCGAATGTAACAATGGCAATTTCAACCCGTTTTGAGGCAAGCTCATCTTTTTTCAGGTCTTCCTGAAATGCCTGCAATCCCTGATTCAGAGAATTTATCTTGTCTCCGCTCATCGAACCTGACACATCCAGCAGCAAAACACAGGCACAGCGCGGTTCGGGGTTATCCGCAAATTCAATTGCTTCCAATTCAGACTGACTCATTTTTTCGGTCTCCTTTTTATTAATAGATCATATTTTCAGACACAGAAATCCTAAAACATCGCCTCCACAAATTGCGCCGCGTCAAATTCCTGAAGATCGTCAATTCCCTCGCCCACGCCGATATATCTGAGCGGAATGTTAAGGCTATTGGTGATGCTGACCACCACGCCGCCTTTGGCTGTGCCGTCCAATTTTGTCAGAATCAGCCCGGTAACGCCCAAATCTTCATGAAATTGCTTTGCCTGAGAAATTGCATTCTGTCCGGTCGTGGCGTCTAACACCAGCAGCACTTCGTGAGGCGCATCCGGCATCCTTTTGGCAATTGCGCGTCTGATTTTTTTGACTTCTTCCATGAGATTGACCCGCGTATGAAGTCTTCCGGCAGTATCCACAATCACGATGTCTTTTCCTCTGGACATTGCCGCTTCAACGCCGTCAAACGCTACTGCCGCCGGATCCGCATTGTCTTTATGCTTGACAATATCCACTCCGGCACGTTCCGCCCATATTGAAATCTGCTCAATTGCCGCCGCCCGGAACGTATCCGCAGCCGCAATCAGAACTTTTTTGCCTTCTGAAGAAAATTTTGCCGCAAGCTTGCCGATAGTTGTGGTTTTGCCTACGCCGTTGACGCCGACAATCATGATGATATGCGGCTTGGCAAGAGGCATATCGGTTTTCGGTATGGAAGTCATCAACGCCAAAATTTCTTTTTTCAACACAGCTTTCAAGCCCTGAGCATCTGAAACTTTTGCTTTGGATACACGGTCTATCAGCGTCATGGTGGTCTGAACGCCGACATCTGCGGTAATCAGAATTTCTTCCAACTGCTCCAAGGTACTACCATCAAGTTTTTTTCCGCCCTTGAACAAATCCTCAATATCCGTGTTCAGAATTTCACGCGTTTTTGTCAGTCCTTTTTTAAGGCGATCCAACCAACCTGCCATTGTTTTGCTCCTTATCTTTATCAAAATTTACAGACACAATCTGGGATATTCCCTTTTTCTCCATAGTTACGCCGAACAACATATCGGCAAATTCCATGCTTCGTTTTTTATGCGTAATCATCACAATCTGAGATTTTTCCCCGATAATCCGCAACAGTTCGTTAAACCGGATGACGTTTGCCTCATCTAATGGCGCGTCAATTTCATCCATAATGCAGAACGATGCCGGTTTTATCAGAAAAATCGAAAAAATAAAAGCAATTGCGGAAAGTGCTTTTTCACCGCCGGACAACAGGCTTAATCGGGTAAGCTTTTTTCCGGGCGGATGAATCATAAATTCCACGCCGGTTTCCAAAGGTTTTTCCGGCTCAGTCAGGGTAAGCAACGCAGTTCCGCCATTGAATAATTTGGGAAAAACCTCTGCCAATTTCTGATTGACCAGATTAAAAGTTTCCAAAAACTTTTCCTGACTGATTTTGTTGATTTTGCGGATGACTTTGTGAAGATCATCAATGGCTTTGTTCAAATCATTGCGCTGAGTATCCAAAAACTCGAACCGGGTTTTAAGCGTTTCATATTCGGCAATTGCGCCAAGATTGACCTCTCCGATTCGTTCAATCTTTTTGCGATAATCTGCCAACTCTGCTTCCGCCTGCTCAACAGGTTTTTCGCGGTCAGCCTGAGTAAATTCGCCCTCAAAATCCGCTAAAGGCTGATGATAGCGTTCCATAATCCGGGCAGAAATATTTTCCCGCTTCAATTCGCGTTGAGACTGCTCTATTTCCAAAGTTCTGAGTTTCTGAAGCGTCTCCTCACGCTCTTTCTGAATGCCGGATATTGAACTGTCCTTTTCTTTCAGACTTGCGTCAATTGCTTCATACTCAAGCTCATCCTGCGCCAAAGTTTTTTCAACAGCCCCCATGCTTTCATATAATCCTGAAAGCGCGGCGTTATTTTCTTCCATCTTTTTCTGAGAATCTGCCCGCTTCTGCTCTTTCTGAACAACATCACGTTCCAATTGCTCAAGCCGTCTGATGCTGTCTTCCTGAAAATCTTTCAGGCGTCTTAAAGAATTTTCGGTATTTTCAAGCTTTGCCGTCAGCGCGGTGAGTTTGAGTTTAAGATCAAGGCTTTTCTGATTGGATTCATCCAACTGAGCAGATGCTGCCGCAATCTGTTCCGTAATCTGAAGCACCTTATCCTGCGCGGCTTTGACCTCATTTTCCACCTCAGCTAAAAGCCGGTGATATTTTGCTGCTTCTTCCTCCATATCCGCATCTTCGCCGGTAAGCTGCTCCTGCTCCGAGCGCATGATGTCCAGATGACGGCGGGCATGTTTCAACTCTTCGGTAACTTTGTAGATTGCCTTCTGCTTCTCCAATTCTTCCTGAACCGCCTCGTTTTTATCTGCTTTTGACTTTTGCAGATCGCTCTCCAGTTCCCGCGCTTCGTTTTCCAATTCCTTCTGCTCGCGTCTGGCTTTTTCAAGTGCCTGTTCGGATTCAATCAGCTTGGCTTCCAATTCCCGGATTTCCTGCTTTTTGGCAAGAATGCCGGAAAGATTATCCTGAGAGCCGCCGATCATCACATGACCTGAAATTACTTCGCCGTCTTTGGTAACAATAGTATCCGAATGGTTATCTGGATTGCAATTCAGCGCGATGAGAGCCTGCTCTCTGGTTTCCGCCACCAGCATATTGCCGAGCAAAGTTCGCGCCGCATGTTCAAAGCCCGGTTTTATGGAAACAAAATTCAGGAGCGGACTGAGCAAAGATTGAGTATTCGGAGATTGAAGCTTAGTTCCTGAAATCCGAACAAATCCGCTTCTGCCGATGTTGCCCGCTTTGAGATAATCTATTGCCTCAAAGCCTGCCTGTTGATCATTGATGATAACATATTGAATCGCATCGCCCAAAGCAGCTTCAACGGCAATTTCAAACGAAGGCTGAGGCGTGATGACATCTGCCACCAGTCCCAGAATACCGGCGCGGGAGTGCCGCTTCATAATCGCTTTCACGCCGTCTTTATAGCCCTCGAAATTGTCTTCCATTTTCTTTAACGCGGCAAATTTGGATTTGAATTTACTCCGATCCGATTCAAGCATCTGAACAAGTTTCACCTGCGAGCCTAATGCTTTGCTTTTTATATCAAGCTGTTCCCGAATTCGCTCAATATCCGCGTTCATGCCTTCAATTTCTGACTGAAGCGATTCCAATTCTGCCGCCGCTTTTTTTTCTTTAGCCTCGCATTCCGATAGTTTTTTGATGGCGATGATGACTTCTTCATCTGCGCGTTTTATGCGTCTTTTCAGGCTTTCCCGATTATTTGCCGCATTTTGGCAGGTATTTTTATACCGTGCCTCCTGCGTAACCGATTCCATCAATGCGGCTTTGCGTTCTTCCGATTCCTTATTCAGCGCGACTAACTGCTCCCGAATAGTCAGAGAACCCAGCCGATCCTGCTCTATTTCCAATCTTGCCGCGTCAACGTCTTTTCTGAAGTCCGCGCTCTGAGTTTCAAGCACAGCAATTTCATCAGACATATTGCGATTTTTAGCTTCCAAATCAGTCCGTGCGGATTTAAGCTCATGCGCTTCTTCCAAAAGGCGCTGCGCTTCTTTTTTCAGATGCGCCAGTTCGTTTTCAATCCGGTCAATATTGCGCTGTTTCTCGAATTTATCGGATTTGAGCGTTGAAATCTTCTGATTTTTCTGCCACCGGGCAAGCTTGATTTCCTCAATTGCCGCATCCAATTTTTTCAACTGTGTACTGTGCGCCATATCCGCGTCTTTGAGTTCCTTGAGCAATGCCTCGCCATCCAGAATCTGCCGGGTCATATCGCCGAAATAATGAAACGCCGCCAAAATATCTGCTTTACGGATACGCTCCTGATAATTTTTATAAATCTGAGCTTTTTTGGCTTGGCGGTTGAGGCTTTTCATCTGACGCTCAACTTCGGCAATAATATCGTTTAAGCGCAGCAAATTCTGATTCGTAGCGTCAAGCTTCCGCAAGGCTTCGGCTTTCTGACTTTTGTATCGGGTAACTCCGGCAGCTTCTTCCAGAAATGCGCGTCTTTCTTCAGGACCCGCTTCGGTAATCGCGCCGATATTGCCCTGCTGAATAATGGAATAGGACTTTGCGCCCATGCCGCTTCCCAGAAAAATGTTGTAAATATCTTTCAGGCGACAGGGCTGTTTGTTGATCAGATACGCGCTTTCGCCGGAGCGATACAACCGCCGCGTTACCATGATTTCGGTAAAATCTTTGAATTCTTCGGGCGCCGAACCGTTGTCATTGGAAAGCACCAGCGATACTTCTGCCATGTTCATGGGCGGCTTTCCGTTTGTTCCGGCAAAAATCACGTCTTCCATAGCTTTTCCCCGAAGCTGCCTCACACTCTGCTCGCCCATAGCCCATCGGAGCGCGTCCAAAATGTTGCTCTTGCCGCAGCCGTTGGGTCCTACAATCGCGGAAATACTGGGCGGAAATTCAATCGCGGTCTTTTCCACAAAGGACTTGAATCCTGTAATTTCCAATTTTTTAAGTTTCATAACACAAATCCTGTCAGCAAATCTTGTCTGAGTTAAGAATTACATCAGGGAAGGGGATGTGTAAAGGTAAAAGTGAATGTGGGTGAAAGCAAAGTTTCCGAAAAATTTTTCTTGACAAGATCGGGGGGGTATGCTAAGAGAGGATTGTGTTTGTAGTGTTGAAATTTTTATCATTCTTTTTGAATCAGCGTTTTCAGGGTAATCCATCAGAAAGCTGATGATAAGAGATAACCAAAATACCTTAAATTGAATGGGCGATTAATGTGTGATTATTAGTTTTTTATCAACAGCAAAGTCTGGAGGTAGTTATGGCTATTGAGCATTTTTTTGAAAAGGTATTTGATACTGGACTTGAGATGGGAGATCATTTGGGAAAAGAAAATAGAATACACCATATGACTCATTTTGATGGGACACAATCTGAAACTGTAAATGGGTTTGTTGATTTTGCCACATCCCACCCATTTTTACTTTTAGGGGGAATTGCTGCTGTAGGACTTATAAAAGCTCTAACAGATGATTAATAAATCAAGCCGCGTTGTTATATAGCGCGGCTTATTGTTAGTTTTTTTGTAAATTATCAAATTTGATAATGGGATGATTCAATGG
>DYRC01000186.1 GCA_020718925.1 Desulfonema limicola | reverse complement strand
GCGCCCGCTAAGTGCGCCACTGCGGTATCTACTGAAATTACAAGGTCTAAATTTTGAATGATTGCGGCAGTATCTGAAAAGTCGTTAATGTCTTTAGCCGGATTTTCAAGGCGCATTCCTTCCGGCGGCTGATTTGCTTCTTCAGCCCGATGTTCCACTTGCAGGCTGTGAAATACCACGCCTGAATTGGCTAATGGCGAGAAATCCGAAAGGTGAAGCGAACGCCTTGCATCTGCCAGATGACTGGGATTTCCTGCCCAGATAAGCCCCACATTCAGTTTGTCCGCAGCCATTGTCTTTTTCCAAAGCGCGGCTTTTTCAGGATTGGCAGAGATATACGGAATATTCGCCGGAATATTTTCTATCGTAGTGTTCAGAATCAGCGGAATACTCAGCAATTGGATAACCACATTGCACTGAACCGTTCTCGCCTGATCGTTTATCAACACCTCAATTCCCGGAAAGTTTATCAGCGGCTTTATTTCAGGATGACAGATAAAAATCAGGTTTTCGCACCGCTCTCTGACAATGGGCAGGTAGCGCATAAATTGAATCATATCGCCCAAACCCTGCTCATAAACTACTAAAAGCGTTTGATTTTCAATCGGTGATCCGTCCCACTTTTTCTGAAGAATATCTTTATTCACCGATGGGCGATATTCGTATTTCTGCCAGCCTTCTCTGAAATGACCTTTCAAAAGCAATATCAGGGATTGATTGAATAATGCCGAGCCGTAATTCGGGTCAATCTCAAGCGCACGGACAAAACATTCATTGGCTTTTTCATAGTCGCCATTCTGAAGATAGATAAAGCCCAAGTTATTATGCGTTACGGCGTGTTTGGGATTGACAGCGATAACCTGCTGATAAGATTCAATAGCTTCTTCGATTTTGTTCTGAGCCTGAAGCGCAAATCCTTTTTTAAAATTCTGCCTTGAAACCAGAAGCTTCAGTATATCGGCAACGCGCTGAATCAGATCCGTCCAGTTATCGGGCTGAGACTGACGGAACAACCGGGCAGTCGGATACCAGGGGCTGTCTTCGCGGTTGAGCATCCACCGCCAATCCGGGGAAAATGGCAACAACACCCAAACCGGCTTGCCCATCGCACCCGCCAAGTGCGCCGCTGCCGTGTCTATTGAAATCACAAGGTCTAAATTCTCAATAATTGCGGCAGTATCTGAAAAATCAGCAATATTTTTTGTAGGATTCTCAATCCTCATTCCCGCAGGCGGCTGATCTGCTTCTTCTGACAGATATCCTATTTGCAGACTGTGAAATACCACGCCTGAATCAGCTAAGGGCGCAAAATCCGAAAGATGCAGGGAGCGTTTTGAATCCGCCCAATGATTGGGATTTCCTGCCCACACCAGCCCCACATTCAGCTTATCTTCAGCCATTGTTTTTTTCCAAAACGCGGCTTTTTCAGGATCGGCAAAAAGATACGGAACTTTATTCGGGATATTTTCCAGATTTGTCTTAAACACTCTGGGGAGGCTTAACAATTCAATTGCCGCGTGGCAGTTGACGTCAATCTGCGTAGAATTGTCCGCCAGCAGATCTATCCCCGGAAAACCGCTGAGCAGGGCTTTGAGTTGAGGCTGACATACAAATACGAGCTTTTGGCAGCGCGTTCTGACTATGGGCAGATAGCGGATAAACTGAATGGTGTCGCCAAATCCCTGCTCGTGGAGTACCGTGATGATCTGATCCGGAACCGCTGTACCATCCCATCTTTTCTGAATGATGTCCTGATTTCGTGAGGGGCGGTATTCGTATTTTTCCCAGCCCTCGGCAAAATTGCCTTCCAGAAGCAGCATCAATGCTTCATACACGATGGACTCGGTATCATTCGGATCAATTGCGCGGATATTGGCATAGCAAGCCTTCGCGTTTGCAATCTGCGCGTAATGGACAAACATATAGCCTAAGTTATGATAGGCATTGATATATTTCGGATTCAACCTCAACGCCTGTTGATAGCAGTTCATAGCCTCTTTATATTTACTCTGATACTGAAGCACGGTGCCAAGCCCGAAATGCGCTTCGGTAAAATCGGGCTTTATCGAAATAACCCGCCTGAAACTTTCTTCGGCAGATGCCATATTACCCATAGATTGCAGCGCGTATCCTCGGATATAGTGCGCTCCGACATGCTCCGGTGCAAGAAAAATCGCTTTTTCAGCCAACGCCAATGCTTCGTCAGGCTTATCCTGCTGTGCATGACTCAGGATTTCAGACGCTTTCTGCAATACCAGACGCTTCAGTTCATCGGCAACGCGCTGAATCAGATCTGCCCATACATCCGGCTGAGATTGACGGAATAAGCGGGCAGTCGGATACCAAGGGCTGTCTTCGCGCCCCAGCATCCACCGCCAATCCGGGGAAAATGGCAGCAGAATCCACACCGGCTTGCCCATTGCGCCCGCCAAGTGTGCCACTGCGGTATCCACGGAAATCACAAGGTCTAAGTTTTCAATGATTGCGGCGGTATCTGAAAAATCAGTAATGTTTTTTATCGGATTCTCAATCTGCATACCTTCCGGCGGATGCGTTGCTTCTTCCGCACGATGCGCCACTTGCAGGCTGTGAAATAGCACGCCCGGAGCAGCTAAGGGCGCAAAATCCGAAAGGTGAAGCGAGCGTTTCCAATCAAAAATATGACGGGAATTTTCTGCCCAGACCAGCCCTACATTGAGTTTATCCGCAGCCATTGTTTTTTTCCAAAACCCGGCTTTTTCGGGACGGGCAGCCAAATACGGTATTTTGGCAGGAATAGTATTCAAAGAAGTGTTCAGAAGTCCCGGAATACTCAGCAATTCAATGGCTGTATGGCATTCGATATTTTCTGTTGAGTTTGTCAGCAGGTCAATTCCCGGAAAACCGTTTATCAGAGGCATGAGTTCGGATTGACATACAAAAATCAGCTTTCCGCAAAGACGTCTGATCATCGGCAGATAGCGGATAAACTGAATCGTATCGCCCAATCCCTGCTCATATAACACCGCAAGCGTCTGATTCGGAAATTCAGAACCATTCCATTTATTTTGAAAGGTGTTATTCGGCAGAGAAGACCGTGCTTCGTATTTTTGCCATCCCTGTACAAAATCACCCTGCAACAGCAAAAGCATTGCCTCATTTGTCAGCGTATATTGGGTATGATAACCAAGCGCAATGGCATGTGCAAAACACGCCCGCGCTTTCTCAAACTGCCCATCATGCGAGTAAATAAACGCTAAGTTATTATAAGTATAAACTTTTACGTCTGTGGAATTGAGCGTTAAAATCTTCTCATAACAATCTGCGGCTTCTCTGAGTCTGCCCTGATTCATCAGAGAGCCGCCCAGCCCGAAATATGCCTGTGCAAAATCGGATTTGATAGAAATTGCCCGGCGGAAGCTTTCTTCTGCGGCTTTCATATCTCCCCTAAGTTGTGAGATATATCCCCGATTAAACACAGCTTCAAGATAATCCGGCGCAAGAGCAATTGCTTTATCAACTAGCGCCAAAGCTTCATCTAACCTGTTTTCCTGAGTAGCGTTTACGGATGCCTGCCAAAACCCGGTTGCACGTTGCCCGACCAGATGCTTGAGTTCATTCGCAACACGCAGCATCACATCCGCCCAGTTATCCGGTTCAGGTTGACGGAATAACCGTGCTGTCGGATACCAGGGGCTATCCTCACGGTTTAACATCCACCGCCAATCCGGAGTGAATGGCAGCAGAACCCACACCGGCTTGCCCATTGCGCCTGCCAAGTGCGCCACTGCGGTATCCACTGAAATCACAAGGTCTAAATTTTCAATGATTGCGGCAGTATCTGAAAAATCAGCAATGTTTTTTGTCGGGTTCTCTATCTTCATTCCCTCCGGCGGATGCGCTGCTTCTTCCGCCCGATGCGCCACTTGCAGGCTGTGAAATACCACGCCCGGATGGGCTAAGGGCGCGAAATCGCAAAGATGCAGGGAACGTTCCCAATCTCCGAAATTATCGGAATTTCCTGACCAGACCAGTCCTACATTGAGAGTGGGAAGTGAGAAGTGAGAAGTGAGAAGGTTTTGTTTCCAAATAGCCGCTTTTTCAGGATCGGCAAAAAGATATGGAACTTTATTCGGAATATTTTCGGCGTTTGTATTAAAAACTCCCGGAATACTTAACAATTCAATCGCGGCATGACATTGAATTTCGGTCGTTGCGGAATTATCCATCAATACGTCTATTCCCGGAAAACCGCTGAACAGGGATTTAAGCTGAGGCTGGCATACAAATACCAGTTTTTGGCAATATGCTTTTACCATCGGCAGATAGCGGATGAATTGAATGGTATCGCCAAAGCCCTGTTCGTGAAGAACCATGATAGTCTGATCCGGTATTGCCGAACCATCCCATTTTTTCTGAATCATTGCTTTATAGCGCGAGGGACGGTATTCATATTTTTTCCAGCCTTCGCTGAAATTGCCTTCCAGAAGCAATGACAATGCTTCATACGCCAACGTAATGGTTTTGCTCGGATCAATAGCACGGATATGGGCAAAACACTCCCGCGCTTTTGCAAACTGTCCATAATGTGAGAAAAGATTGCCCATATTGTTATATGCGTTGATATGTTTCGGATTTAATGCCACAGCCCGCTGATAGCATTCTATCGCTTCTTTATATTTCTTCTGATGCTGAAGCGATACGCCTATTCCGTAATGCGCTTCGGCAATTTCCGGCTTTGCGGAAACAACCACCCTGAAGCTTTCTTCGGCAGATGTCATATTGCCTGAAGACTGCAAAACGTATCCCCGGATAAAGTGCGCGTCAGCATAGTCCGGTTTAAGAGAAATCGCGGCTTCCGCCAATTTCAGCGCATCCTCCGGCTTATTCTCTTTCAGATACGCCACCGCCTGATGGCGAAGTTCTGCTGCCTGATGTTGAACCAACTGATGCAATTCCCCTGAAACTCGCTGAATTACATCTGTCCAGACATCCGGCTGCGATTGACGGAATAACCGCGCTGTCGGATACCATGGGCTATCCTCGCGGTTAAGCATCCACCGCCAATCCGGATAAAAAGGCAGAAGAATCCAGACCGGCTTTCCCATTGCGCCCGCAAGATGTGCCGCTGCGGTATCTACCGAAATCACAAGGTCTGAGTTTTCAATGATTGCGGCAGTATCGGAAAAATCAGCGATATGTTTAGCAGGATTTTCAAAATGCATCCCTTCCGGCGGATGTTCTGCTTCTTCTGATCTATTTGCCATTTGAAGACTGTGAAACACCACGCCCGGATGGGCTAAGGGCGCGAAATCCGAAAGATGCAGCGAGCGTTTTCCATCTGCCAGATGTTTGGGACTTCCTGCCCAGACAAGCCCAACATTCAGCTTATCTTTCACCCTTGTTTTTTTCCAAAGCCCGGCTTTTTCAGCAGGGGCGGACAGATAGGGAATATCAGCCGGAATTGTTTCCAAAGTCGTATTCATTATACCGGGAAGGCTCAACAATCCGATAGATGTTTGATATTTAAAATTATCAGACTTATCTGTTACAATATCAATTCCCGGAAAGCCATTTATCAACGGTATGAGTTCAGGCTGACTTATGAAAATCAGTTTTCCGCAGCGTTCTCTGATAATCGGCAGATAGCGGATAAAATGAAGCGTATCTCCGAATCCCCCCTGATAATGTATCAGAAGTGTCTGCTGAGGAATTGCAGAGCCATCCCATCTGTTCGGAAATCCGTTTTTATTTATGAAACGCTGCCAGCGTTCATATTTCTGCCAGCCTTCGGCAAGATGTCCTTGTAATAACAGAGCTATTCCGTCAAGGGTTAAAATAACCTCATTGTCAGGATCGAGTGCAAGTGCCTGAGCAAAACATTCTCTTGCTTTCTCAAGCTGTCCGTAATGTGCAAAGAGATTTCCTAAATTACGACAGGCATTTATATGTTTCGGATTCAGTGCCAGCGCCCGCTGATAGCATTCTATGGCATCTTCGTGCCTGCCCTGATTCTGAAGCGCGACACCCAGCCCGAAATGCGCTTCGGCAATCTCCGGTTTTGCGGAAATAACCACTCTGAAGCTTTCTTCGACAGAACGCAAATTGCCTGAAGATTGCAGCAGATAGCCCCGGATAAAGTGTGCATCAGCATAATCCGGTTTAAGAGAAATCGCAGATTCTGCCAACGCCAGAGCATCATCGGGCTTATTCTCTTTCAGATACGCCGCAGCTTGACGACAATGTTCTGCTGCCCGATTCTGAACCAACTGATGCAATTCCCCTGCAACGCGCTGAATCACCTCCGTCCAGTTATCCGGCTGAGATTGACGGAATAAGCGGGCGGTGGGATACCAGGGGCTATCCTCACGCCCCAGCATCCACCGCCAATCCGGGGACAACGGCAAAAGAATCCATAGCGGTTTGCCCATTGCGCCCGCCAAGTGCGCCACTGCCGTATCCACCGCAATTATAAGGTCTAAGTTTTCAATAATTCCGGCAGTATCTGAAAAATCAGCAATATGTTTAGCAGGATTTTCAAAGCGCATCCCCTCCGGCGGCTGCTCTGCTTCTTCTGAGCGATCTCCGACTTGCAGGCTGTGAAATACAATGCCTGAATGAATCAACGGCATGAAATCATTCAGATGCAGAGAGCGTTTCCAATCCACCGCGTTTCTGGGATTTCCTGCCCATGCCAGCCCCACATTCAGCTTATCTTTTGCCATTGTTTTTTTCCAAAATTCGGCTTTTTCAGCAGGGGCAGACAGATACGGAACATTGGCAGGAATAGTCTCCGGCGTGGTATTCACGATTCCGGGAAGGCTCAATAATTCAATTGAGGCATGGCATTCGACGCCCGCGCCGATATTGTCTATCAGGACATCAATGCCGGGAAATCCGTTCATCAGAGGTTTTAACGAAGGCGGACATAAAAAAATCAATTTTCCGCAGAGTTCTCTGATGATCGGCAGATAGCGGATAAACTGAATCGTATCGCCGGATCCCTGTTCATGGATAACTAAAAGCACCTGATTCGGAATCGGAGAACCGTTCCACAAATTTTTAAGCCCCCCCCCGTTTTTCAGACACGGGCGATGTTCGTATTTCTTCCAGCCTTCGGCAAACTGACCTTGCAGCAGCAGGATTAATGCGTCATTGGTCAGGGCAACCGCATTGTTCGGATCAAGCGCAAGTGCCTGAGCAAAACATGTCCGGGATTCGGCAAATTGTCCGTAATGGGCAAGTATGACGCCCAGATTACTGTAAGCGGTTATATTTCGCGGATTCAGGCTGATGGCTTTCTGAAAACATTGCGCGGCTTCGGGCATTTTCCCTTGTCGTCCGAGTTCAATGCCCTGCAAATTGCACTCTTCCGAAGCATTCGGATTTATCGGAGAATTTGTACATTCATTCATTGGGTTGCGTTAACTCTCAATCGCTTTTTTTATTTCTTCTGCCTGTTCGGAAAATTCGGTTACAAAGGCATTGTCCGTAACAGATTTTAAGTTTATATGAACATTGTGAAGCGCGGCAAGAGCAGCGGTTTTGGCGATCACAGCCCCAACCTGAGCATCAGGCGCACAATTCCGATTGCCTTTTTTGGCAATAATCTTAGCCATTTCCATAATGTTAAGGGCGTATCGTGCTACTTCCAAAGGAATTTTTGCCGCCTTTTTCAGACCGGCTTCAATCGCCTGCTTTCGGTACTCTTTATCTTCTTCTGTTGTTTTTGGCAACTGATATGCGTCCATGACTTCAGAATACGCCTCAACATCGTTGTCAATATGCCGGATAAGCATCTCCCGATATTCGGCAGCCTTTTTTGCGGCAGACATCATCTGTGTCTGAACGCTTTCATAGCCCCTTCTGCCGATAGTCCGCCGGGCAGCCATTTCCGAAAGGGATGCCCCCAGCGCGGCTGTCAGTGCGGTAACGCTCCCGCCCGCAGGCAGCGGCGTGTCAGATGCGACTTTTTCCAAAAAATCTTTGATACTTAGCTCTGCCAACATCATCGTGTCTCTTTTCAGATATATTTTTTCAGATTCATCTTTTACAAAATGTATTGACGGATTGTCAAATAAATGACAATTATTTCTGATTCACCTAACCCCCCGGTCCCCTTCCCTGAAAGGGAAGGGGGGG
>DYRC01000185.1:5359-8131 GCA_020718925.1 Desulfonema limicola | reverse complement strand
CCTTACTCTCGGCGCGGAAATATTAGCGGATGTTGCACAAAAAATCGAAGATATCGCCGGTCATAACGGAAGCATTGAAGAAATAAAATCTCTGTCTGCGTTGTCAGAGCCTGCTTTCAGGGAGTTTTGCAGGGAAGCAGGTAACGGTTTCACAAGGGATTTGTCCGGATAAAATCACTGACCGATTCAATGAGAATTGACTTTGCTATTCCGATGTCATAAAATCCGATTCACGTTTATTATGAAAGGATAATTTTGCAATGACCATTCGCATTTACAATACGCTTGGCAGAAAAAAAGAAGCGTTCGAGCCGGTGCAGCCCGGCAAAGTCCGCATGTATGTCTGCGGTCCTACGGTCTATGATTCAAGTCATATCGGACATGCCCGCTCCGTAGTTGTGTTTGACGTGATTTTCCGCTATTTTGCCGCAAAAGGCTTTGATGTTAAATACATCCGAAACTTTACAGATGTTGATGATAAAATCATTAACAAAGCCAATCAGTTGGGCATCGAATCTCAGGCGGTTTCGGAAAAATATATCAAAGAATTTTATGAGGATATGGATGCGCTTAATGTCCGCCGGGCTACGGTTGAACCGAAAGCCACAGAACATATTCCTCAGATTATCCGCATTGTGCAGACGTTGGTGGATAAAAATATGGCTTATGCCATTGACGGAGATGTGTATTTTGCAGTGGAATCGTTCAAAGGCTACGGCAAGCTTTCAGGGCGCAAGCTGGAAGATATGGAAGCCGGTGCGCGAGTGGATGTGGATGAACGAAAGCGCAATCCCTTTGATTTTGCGTTGTGGAAATCGGCAAAGCCCGGAGAGCCGTTTTGGGACAGTCCTTGGGGCAACGGCAGACCCGGATGGCATATCGAATGCTCGGCAATGAGCGAAACCTATCTCGGCGAGACCTTTGATATTCACGGCGGCGGCAAAGACCTGATTTTCCCGCACCATGAAAATGAAATTGCCCAATCCGAAGGCGCGACCGGCAAGCCCTTTGCCAAATATTGGATGCACAACGGCTTTGTGAATATCAATCAGGAAAAAATGTCCAAATCTTTGGGGAACTTCCTGATGATTAAGGATATTCTGAAATCGTATCACCCGGAAGCCCTTCGGTTGTTTCTGCTTTCCAACCATTATCGCAGCCCCATTGATTTTACGGATAAAGCAATGGATGAAGCCACAGTGGCATTGGATAAAATCTATGCGGTGTTGGAAAGAACCGAATCGTCATCTGAAGTATCGAAATCGGTCAATGGTGAATCGTGGGATCGCTTTGCTGAGGCAATGGACGATGATTTCAATACGGCAAAAGGCATCGGGATTTTATTTGATGCGGTTCGCAATATCAATCGCCTGCTGGATGAAAATAGCGGTGATATGATTGAAACAGAGCGGGCGGATATTCTGAAAATGGGCGCAATTCTGGGCATACTCAGTGAAACGCCAAAAACGTATTTTGAAAAACAAAAAGCATCCGCGCTTAAAAAAGAAGCAGTTGATCCGGCGATCATTGATCAGATGATTCAGGAGCGAACCGATGCCAGAAAAGCCAAAAACTGGGCAAAGGCGGATGAACTCCGAAAGAAACTTGAAAGCATGAATGTTGTTTTAGAAGATCGGGCTGGGGGAACGGTTTGGAAAATGGGAGGATAAATGATGAAAAAAATGGTCATGATTATCGTGGCAGCATGTTTGTTTCCCGGCATGGTTTACGCGGCGGATATGTCTGTTGCTGCCGGGAACGCTCATACCATTCTGCTGAAAAGCGATGGCACGGTTTGGACGTGGGGAAAGAATGATTTCGGACAGTTAGGGAACGGCGCAAATTCAAACAGCCCGATCCCGGTTAATGTTTCAAATCTTGTCAATATTTCTTCTGTTGATGGCGGAGAATCTCATACCATTGCCCTTAAATCAGATAAAACCGTGTGGTGCTGGGGAAAAAACGGCAGCGGGCAGTTGGGAAATGGCATAGATAAAAAAAATAGTTTTGTTCCGACAGAAGTCTTAAAATTCCGACAAGAGAATTCTGCTATAATTGCTGTTGCTGCCGGGCAGTATCATTCTGCCGTACTTCAGGATAATGGCACCGTTTGGACATGGGGATATAATTATTTCAGTCAGTTAGGCTATGGCGGCACTACGGACAGCATCAGTCCGTGGCCGGCATCAAATGTTAGCAATGTCATTGCCATTGCTTCGGGGAATAATCATCTTCTTGCGCTGAATAACGATGGCACGGTCCGTGCATGGGGATACAATCTTAATGGGCAAATAGGAGACGGCACGACGACAACACAGCCGAATCCGGCGAATGTCAGAGCAGATGTAAATTCGGATTTTGGTAATATCAAATCAATTGCTGCCGGATATAATCATTCCTTTGCAGTGAAAAATGATGCAACAGCAATGCTTTGGGCATGGGGCAAAAATTCAAATGGTCAGCTTGGCAACGGCACAACAACAAACAGTCTTTATCCGGCTAAGGTTAAACTATCCGATAATTCCGATTTTTCTGACATCAAATCAATAGCCGGAGGGGAAAATCATTCTCTGGCATTGAAGAATGACGGCACGGTCTGGGCGTGGGGCGATAATTCTAAAGGGCAGTTGGGAGACGGCAGCAAAACGCAACGCATAAATCCGGTTCAGGTGCAAAACCTTGATCATGTCATTTTCATTGCCGCCGGAGCAAATCATTCTCTGGCAATCAGAAATGACGGCTCACTTTGGGCATGGGGCGATAACGCATCAG
>DYRC01000185.1:0-5259 GCA_020718925.1 Desulfonema limicola | reverse complement strand
GAGGTTTTGGGTTCGGCGGCTTTGAATTTTGTCCGGCTGCCTTTGAACAGAATACGCAGTTCAGGGCAGGCGGGATTGCTATTCGATTCAAATTCTTTGGCAGAGACTACCTTTATTGAACAGATATTATTCAGAAGCACCTTTAAAAACGGCATAGGAACCATGCCCACCGAATGGCAGAATCCTGCCCATGCTTCTGCCTGTTCCCAAGTAAATCCGCCGATGTCGCTGAACCGGTTTTCAATCTGTGTTATAAATTCCGACTTTTCATTTGCCATTATTTTCTCCTTATTTTGTAAGGTGTTATGTGTCAGGTGTTATGTGTTAAGTGCTATGTGTTAAGTGTTATGTGTTATGTGTTTTTTCTTAACACTTTCCACTTAACACATAACACTTTCCACATAACACTTTCCACTTTCCTCACCCCATACTCTGCGTAGCTGCCGCAATACCGTTCATTGTCAATACAATCGCATGGCGGATGGGGCTGGTTTCCTCGTCTTCGGCAGCTTGGTGCCAACGCCTGAGAAGTTCGATTTGAAACAGGTTAAGCGCGTCTGTCCATGATTTGCGGAACCGGACAGATGCAGACAGTCTCGGATCTTTTTCAAGCAGCTCTTTCTGATTTGTGATAGTAAGAACAGCTTTTTTTGCTTTTTCAAATTCTTCTGAAATCCGCTGGTGAAAGCGTTTATCTCCGGAGTGTGAATAGCAGCGGGCAATTCCCAAGCCGGATTGCGCCATTTCCTGTTGAGCATTATCAATGATCTGCTTGAAAAAATGACAATTACGATACATTTCCTGAAGCCGGGACAGGTGCTGATCATTTTCAGCAATAACCGTGCTGAGACTATCGCCTATGCCATACCAGCCGGGCAGATGATGCCTAGTCTGTATCCATGCAAATATCCATGGAATATTTCCCAGTCCTTCGGACAGTCGGCGATGCCATTCTGAAAATCCGGGATCTTTTATCAGTTTCCGATAGCTTTGCATAGCGTATTTTGAAATCTGTTCCATCAGTTGCATGGTTTCAGGCGCAGGCGTGGGCGTGGGATTGCTTTCCGGCATGGTTTTTAAGACCGCGTGGATAATATGTTCGATGTGGCGCCGGGCAATCGGCATCTGACCATAGCGGAAAGATATGGCTTCTCCGGGTTCTGTAAACCTAAGCTTGCCGTTGCAACTGACATCCGGCATAGCAAAAACAGCGGCGCCTGCTTTTTCCCCTCCGCGGGTTACGGGGCTTCCATGTCCGTGAAACAACCGGAACCGGATATGATGAGCATTACAGATTTTTGCCATTGTTTCCTGTAAGTTGTACAATGTCCGATGAGCGGTCAGATAGCCGCCGTCTTTCACGCACTCGTGATAGCCCAGCATGATTTCCTGAAAATCTCTTTGCGCTGTGAGATGCAACGCATATACCGGATTCATAAACAGGCTTTCCATAATCTTTCCGGCTTTTTCAGCATCATCAATGCTTTCAAACATCGGAATAATATTGATCAGGCTTTCTGCTTTGCCGTTTCTGAGTCGCCACAGCCCGGTTTCTTTGGCTAATAACAATACTTCCAACACATCGCTGACAGAACGGGTCATGCTGATCACATAACCGTCCGCAGCCCGGCGATCTTTGTTCATGGCTTCCCGGATGACCTGAAATGTTTTTATCACCGAGGCGGTGCTTTCGGACAGCGTGGTATAACAGGAAATCAGGGGGCGGGGATTGAGCAGTTCGCGCTCCAGCAGGAGAATTTTTTCATATTCGGGCATCTGAGCGTAATTTGATGCCACGCCCGACATGGAGAATAATTCATGGACAGATTTTTCATGGACATCACTATGCTGGCGAATATCCAGAGATACCAGATGAAAACCGAATACCCTGACGCAAATCATCAGATCAGACAACAGCCCGCAGGCTGCCACATCATTCAGCCCGCTGTTTTCAATACAGCGCTCCAGAAGCAGCAAATCCGATAAGAACGTATCACAGCTATATGAGGTGTTTGCAGGATTTGCGATCATCAGATTGATCCGGTGCATCATGTAACTGAGTTTGAGCCGATAAGGTTCATAGCGATGCCGGGTCTGCATGTTATCGCTTAATGAGACCGACATGGCTTCTTTTTCAAGCGAAGCGCAGAGTTCTTTCGGAACACACAGCCTGCGCGAAGAAATGCTGAATTCCTGCCATAACTTATTCAAATCTTTCTGATAGCGTTTCAATGCAGATATGCGGTATGTCTGCAATGCGGTGCGGATAGTCTCCGGCGTGATAGCGGAATTGCCCGCCTGATCCCCGCCTATCCACGAATGGTATCGGAAAAAAACCGGCAGTTGGCATCGTTCATTGAAATATGTCTCAAACACATTCTGCACATCGCCGTAAATACGCGGAACTGTTTCCCATATTGAGGTGGTGCAGAAATGCAGGCTGTTCCGCACTTCGTCATCCACACTCAGATGTTCGGCGCGGCGTTCGTCTGTAACCATAATCAGGGCAATCTGCCGATAAATATGGGTATGAATTTCCTCCTGTTCGGATAAAGACAGTTCGTTATGAAAGCGAAGCTGGGAAAGCAGGGCTGAGATGCTTTTCTGTTTATATAAAATGCTTCCGCGCCGGGCTTCGGTGGGATGAGAACTCAGCGTGGGACGGATATCCAGATGACCGAACAAAGTAATCATCTGCTCAAACGTCATGCCTCTTTTTTTCAGATCGCAGAAAGCATCTTCAAGCGATTCTCTGACAGGCGTTTCACTGCTTCGATTTCGCGAGTTTTCCCGATCTGAGCGGATAATTTCCTGACGTTCTGCTTCATTTATCAGATGAAAAAAGATCGTATATGTCCTGACAAGATGTATGATTTCATCAAGACTCATATTGTGAATATCAGCCTGAATTTCCCGCCATTTAGCTTCGGAATCCCCGGCTTCTCCGCATTTAAGAATCAAGTCGTCTGCCAAAGAAAATATATATTCTCCGGCTTGCTTTCGCAGCGCATGACCCAGCAGCATTCCCAGCAGATGAATCTGTTCTCCTAACTGGGCGGGAATACTGTTGTCTGCTGCTGTAATATCAAATCCCTGCCAATTCTGCATAAGTATCATACCTTTGACATGGCAAATAAATATTTCTCAAAAGATTCGTCCATAGCCGCATCAGCAATATCTGAATATCGGTATTGGACATCAGGCTTTTATAATGATTCGGCGAATCAGCGCGGGGAAAGAACAGATACGCGCATCGTCTGGGCAGTTCTTCCATCACCACGTCTTTGAGCAGAGCAAAAATGCAGCTATCCGCATCAAATTCCGGATCAATCTCTTTTAAAACGCCGTCTAATGTGAACATTGCTTTTCTGAAAAACACCAGATTCGCCGAAAACCGGATGCCGCCGATGATCATCTGATCAATCACATAAAACGCTTTTTCAACAAAGCCGCATCCTGCATATTTCCGGTTTTTCACAATGTTGCGGACGATCTGAAAAAAAGAAGATTTTTTGCGGTTTTCAGACAGATTTCCGAGCGATTCGCAGATCGTATCCTGCTCATAAGCAATGACGCCGAGCATCAGCTTCAGGATATTCATCCGCTCGGATTTGGACAGAAACCCCACCAGACTCCAATCTAAGAGCGTGATTTTTATGCGGTCTGCTGTTTCTACGGCATGAATATTTCCCGCATGAGGGTCTCCGTGAAACATCGTCTTGTCTTCATAAGAAAACAACGGATTCCACAGAACAGCCCTGAATAATTCCGAGGCGCATTTTTTTCTTCCCCCGTAGCTCATGGGCGCGTCTGTTACCTTCACGCCTTCTGCATACCGCATTGCCGTAACATTTCGGGTAGAAAACGGGAGCAGATGGGGAATTTCAGGAGAATGCTTTCCCAAGTACAGATCAGACGCAGCTTTCAGATGCGCCTGTTCTCCGGGCAGATTGATCTCTTCTTTCAGCGCGTCCTGAATATCTTTGAATGTTTCTTTGAATCTGAAGTCTTTGAGCGGATACTGATTCCGCCGTGCCTCAAAAAAAATTGCAAGTTGAGATAGCAGCTCAAGCTCTTCGGTTAAATATTCGCGGATACCCGGTCTGATCACCTTGAACGCGCCGCGTGAGATTTTTCCGCTATCCGGGTCTGTCCATCGGAATGCCGCCACTGTCCCCACACTGGCTTCGGATAAAATTTCCGGCTCGATCTCTATGGAAAATTTTCGGATATCTTCGCCTAATTCCGCTTCGATGATCTGCCGGATGATATTTATGTCTGTTCCGCAACAGCCGTTTTCAAGCGTAATCAGCCATATTTTAAAAGACTTGTCTATGTGCTGATTCCGGGCGATGATCTGTCCCAGTTTGTGAAGCGTAGGAATTTTTTTGGCAAGCAGAATCAGCCGCTCCTGAGCGGACACAGTATCAGGCAGTTGAAGCTGATCCGCGGATAAAGAAATGAGTCGGGGCAGAGAAAGATGCAGCAGCAGAAAGCGAATGCCATCATGCACTATCTGCCAATATTCGCCATAAATATCCGGGATAACGTCTGCGGGCTGAACCGCGTTCAGAATCTCCGACACAGCGCGTTCTCTGAATGTATTTCCCAGCGGACCATTGGCAAAGGACAACAGCTTTGCTTCCAGTTCGCCGCGGCTTAACGACGCCATCATCTGTTTATTATAAAGCAGCAAAGAATGTATCACCTGTTTTTTTTTGTAATGACGCCGAAACCTCCGAGATTTTTTAAAATCCCGGAGGTTTTCATGCTAGACTGCCATGCGGTTAATCAGTTTGGAAAGGCGGGATATCTTGCGGGCGGCGGTTCTTTTGTGAAGAACGCCTTTTTTTACAGCCTTATCAATAACAGATTGGGCGGCAATAAGCGTTTCTCTGGTGTTTACATCAGCCGCCTTCCCGGTTGCCGCAGCCTGAACTTCCTTGACCACGCTTTTAACTCTTGTTCTCACTGTCTTATTGCGCTCACGTCTTTTCAAACTCTGACGCGCTCGCTTCAATGCGGATTTATGATTTGCCAATCCTGCAAACTCCTTTCACCCATAAATTTCAAGTCAGACTTGAATATAATTTTGTCATAATGTATAAAATCCGTAAATATATGTCAAGAGATAACTGAAAAGGGTTCTCATTTTGAAAAGATGATGAGGCGGTTGAAGGCAGAGAAAATCAGGATTTATGAAATCTGAACACAGAAGCGGAAAAAGAAAGTCCTTATCCTGTGTTTGCAAGATAAGGG
>DYRC01000184.1 GCA_020718925.1 Desulfonema limicola | reverse complement strand
GGTTCTGAATCAGGCTTTTTATCTTTTACCAGACGCTGATTATCAATTTCGGCTCTTGAAATTTTTCCCCGTCTGACGTACACTCCTTTCATCTTGATCGAATACAAAATGAGAGAACTTCTGACATGACAACTGCAATTCCGTTTGTTCACCTTCATGTTCATACGCAGTACAGCCTTTTGGACGGCGCGATCCGCATTGATGCGCTGGTCAAACGCGCCAAAGAATTTAACATGGACGCGATGGCAATTACCGATCACGGCACCATGTTCGGCACACTTGAATTTTATGAAAAAGCCGTCAAAGCCGGAATCAAGCCGGTTATCGGGTGCGAGTGCTATGTTGCACCCAGAACCCTTGCAGATAAAACGCCGATGGACAAGGATCATGCCCATCTGATTCTTTTGGCTGAAAATCAGGACGGGTACCGGAATCTGTGCAAGCTGGCGAGCATTGCCCAATTAGAGGGTTTTTATTATAAACCCCGGATTGATAAGAATATTCTGCGCGAATACAGCAAAGGGCTGATTGGGCTGTCTGCCTGTATTCACGGTGAAATTCCCTTGCTGATTCAGGAAGGTAATCTTGAAAAGGCACAGGATGCTGCCCGGTTTTATCTGGATGTTTTCGGGGAAAATAATTTTTTCTTGGAAGTCCAGCATAACGGCATTCCGGCTCAGGATAAGGTCAATCAGGGACTTTCGGAATTAAGCAAAACCCTGTCCATCCCGATGGTTGCCACCAATGATTGCCATTATCTGAAAAAAGAAGACGTCAAAGCCCATGATGTGCTGCTCTGCATTCAGACCGGAAAAACCATCAAAGACACAGACCGGCTTAAATTCGGTACGGATCAGTTATATTTCAAATCCAAAGAGGAAATGTTCGGGCATCTGGGGCATTTCCCGGGCGCTATCGCCAATACGGTTGAAATCGCCAATCGCTGCAACATTGAGTTTGATTTCAAAACCTACCATTTTCCCAAATATGACATCCATTCAGAGCTTTCTTCAGAAGAGGTGTTTGAAAAAAAGGTACGCGAAGGCTATGAAGCGCGGATTCAGAACATCCGAAAATCAACGCCGGATTTGAATGAAACCGTCTATCAGGAGCGGCTGGAATATGAAATTGCCATGATTAAGCAGATGGGCTTTACCGGCTATTTTCTGATTGTGGCGGATTTTATTCAATATGCCAAAAATAATCAGGTTCCCGTGGGACCGGGGCGCGGATCCGCGGCGGGCAGCATCGTTGCATATTCTTTAGGAATCACAGACTTAGACCCGATTCAGCACGGACTGATTTTTGAGCGGTTTTTAAATCCCGCGCGTATCAGTATGCCGGATATTGACGTGGATTTCTGCATCAACGGGCGTGAAAAAGTTTTCAAGTATGTGGTGGAACGCTACGGCGGCGGCGATTATGTGGCGCAGATTATTACTTTCGGAAAACTCAAAACCAGAGCAGTCATTCGGGATGTGGGGCGGGTGCTGGATATTCCGTTGCGCGAAATTGATGCCATTGCAAAAATGGTTCCTGATGTGCTGAATATCAGCTTGGATGATGCGCTGAAACAGGAGCCGAAACTCAGAGAACTGGTGGAAAGCAAACCTGAAATTGCCGAGTTGATCAATATCTGCCGGGTTTTGGAAGGATTGCCCCGTCATGCGTCAACTCATGCCGCAGGCGTGGTTATCGGCGACAAACCTCTATCCGAGTATCTGCCGTTGTATCGGGGTAAAAAAGACGAAGTAATTACCCAGTTTGACATGAAATATGTTGAAAAAATCGGGCTGGTCAAGTTTGATTTTCTGGGGCTTCGCAACCTCACGGTGATTGAAAACGCGCTCTCGCTGATCAAGGCGCAGGGCAAAACCCCGCCGGATCTGCTCAATCTGGATTTCAATGATCCTGCTTCTTATGCGCTGCTGTCTGCCGGAGATACAACCGGCGTATTTCAGCTTGAAAGTTCCGGCATGAAGGATTTGCTGGCGCGATTAAAGCCTGCCTGCTTTGATGATATTACGGCGTTGGTGGCATTGTATCGTCCGGGTCCTTTGGACAGCGGCATGGTGGATGATTTTGTCGAGCGCAAACATGGTCGGAAAAAGGTCGAATATATCATTCCGCAACTTGCGCCGATTTTAAAAGAAACTTACGGCGTTATCGTGTATCAGGAACAGGTGATGAAGATTGCCGGCGTTCTTGCCAAATATTCCATGTCCGAAGCTGACGGTCTGCGGAAGGCTATGGGAAAAAAGATTGTGGAAATCATGGCAGAACACCGGGGCAGATTTATCAAAGGCTCAGTTGAAAACAATATCCCGGCAGATAAAGCAAAAAATATTTTCGATCTGATGGAAAAATTCGGCGGCTACGGATTCAACAAGTCGCATTCTGCGGCGTATGCGCTGATCGCCTATCAGACTGCCTTTCTCAAGGCTCATTTTCCGGTGGAGTTCATGGCATCGCTTCTGACCAGCGAAATGCACTCGGTGGACGGCGTAGTCAAATTCATTGCCGAATGCCGGGCGCACAGCATTCCGGTGCTTGTGCCGGACATCAATTCCAGTGATAAAGATTTCACGGTCAAAGGAGACAGCATCCGATTCGGACTGGTGGCGGTTAAAAATGTGGGCGAAGCCGCAATTGATGCTATTTTGGAAGCCAGAGGAAATACGCCGTTTTCATCGCTGTTTGAATTTTGTGAGCGGGTGGATTCCAAAAAAGTTACCAAGCGGGTGGTGGAAAGCCTGATCAAATGCGGGGCGTTTGATTCTGTCAAGGCATGCCGCAGCCAGATGATAACAGTTTTGGAAGAGGCTTTGGATTACGGACAGCGGTTTCAGAAGGAAAAAAACAGTTCTCAGGCAGGATTGTTCGGAATGGGCGAAGCCACCCGTCCGATGAATCGCCCCACCCTGCCTCCCATGCCGGAATGGGATAATAAACAGATGCTGGCGTTGGAAAAAGAAATTCTGGGCTTTTATATTACCGGACATCCCTTAGACCGCTATGAAGCATTGATAAAGCGGATCGGCACGGCAAACAGTCTGACCCTGAAAGAGAAAAACGACAAAGAAAGAGTCAGAATCGGCGGCATGGTTACCGGCGTCAAAACCATTCGCACCAAACGGGGCGATATCATGGCATTCGTAACCACCGAAGATATGCACGGTACAATTGAAACTACGGTGTTTTCAGAAATTTATATTGCAGCAGAGGACATTCTGAAAGAAGATTCCGCCATCCTTATCGAAGGGGAAGTCCAAAAAGATGAAAATTCGGTAAAGCTTTTGGCAAAAGCCATTCATCCGTTGGAAAAAGCAGAGGGCATGTTTAAAATCAGCGTTCATGTTAATCTGGATATAAGCAGGACCGATCATCAGGTATTTTCAAACCTCAAATGTATTTTTGAAAATCATGCGGGATCATGTCCTGCGTATCTTCATCTCAAAGACAACGGCTCTGTGGAAACCGTGATTGCTCTGCCTGAAACCATCCGACTGAATGCGGACAATGCCCTGACCCGCGATGTTGCGAATCTGCTGGGGTATTCTGCGGTTGAAACCGCCTGCTTTGCGGCTGACGGCAGAAGAAGTTAAAAAACGTGTGTGAATCCGCCATGTTTTGGCAATGCCAGATGATCCCATTCGCCGTGTTCGACATGGAACACATGGGAATGCAGATTGGAAATCCATTGTTTGCCTTCCTGCGTTACGCTCAGATGCCTCAAGCCATCCTGAATATACGGACGGACAACATTCCAGTAAAACTTGGCATAGTTATTCCGCATATCATCCGGATTTTTATAGCCGATTTTTGCGTTCGCGCCGGTTTCTTCAAATTCATAGAACAATGCCGGAACCTTACGCAGATAGCCGGGGTCTCCGAGCTGCCCGATAAGATCGGCGGCTCGCACCAATCCGGGATAATCGGCAGTGTCCCGATACGCATCGCTGTCCGGAATAGGAAAGCGGGTCATTTCAATATAGGCATTAATCAGATCCGGATCCAAATCTGCTAAGAGTCTTCCGCTGAAGCGTTCCCGAATAAACAGCTTGCTTCGGTCAACATGATACGGGGCAAGCGAGGCACAACTGCCGCCCGGGGGAAGTTCCACCACAGCACCGTTGACGCCTGTGGCAAACACGCCGCTTCGGTCATCTCTGCATATTCCTTTGACATAGCCGATGTCATGGCAAAGAGACGCCATCGTAAAATGCAGCCAATCTCTGGGCGTAACGCCGCCTTCAACCAGATGTCTTCCGCGAAGAATCGCCTGCCCCGACATGGTAACCATGATGGTGTGCTCGACATTGTGATAAAGCGCATCGCAGTTTGCAATATTTTCAAGGGCAAAACTTGCCGCCCATCGGATAATGTCCGCATAATTCGGTTCAGCTACACCGTAAGCTTCAATATAACAATGTCTGAGTGCGTCTGAAAACGGTTCTATCATCAGTTTCTGAAGATTCAACATACTCTCCGTCCTTTGCCAAACATTTGAGGGTTCGGTCCTTTTACCCCATTGCTGTTCACTTTTTTTATTTGATATCATAATGTTCCATCCGGCGGTAATTTTCTTTTGTTTTTATGATCCTGATAAGGAATCAGCTTTCCTCTGACCTGCTGCCTGTGTTGTTCAGCATCGTCGTCATCGTCGTTTTCCGCTTTTTCTGAGATATCCTCATCGTCATATTCATAATAAGGTTCACCGGAACTGCCCGATCCTCTCAGATGAAATCTCAGCAGCATAACCAAGATAAAACCGGCAAGCCATGTCTTGAAATTTAAGGCTATCCCGCATCCGAAAAGCGTATTGACCGACCAGATAAATAAAATCGGGCTGATAAGATATGCCGTTGCTGTCAGTGCCATGCTGATAATATCTTCGGTGCTGACATCGAATTCCTTTAATTCCATTGCCAAAACCTCCGCTCCTTTTTTCTATATCACAGCCTGTATTTCAAATTCAACGGATATTTGCGAATATGTTGACAAAATTGTGCAGAATCGCTATGAACAAGCCTCAATGAAAACAGATTACAATATCATTTCAGATGCCGTGAAAGGTTTTCTGGATCCGGAAGAAGGATTGCGGATATATAACATATCGCTGACCGCCAGCCAAATGGGTCCGTGTTTGGAAATCGGAAGCTATTGCGGCAAATCGGCAATTTATATCGGTGCGGCATGTAAAGAAAATCATGCGATACTGTTTTCCATTGACCATCATCGCGGCTCAGAAGAGCAGCAGCCCGGCGAAGGCTACTTTGATCCGGAATTGTTTGATCATCGGATATTCAAGGTCAACACCTTTGAGCTTTTCAGGAAAACCCTTGAAATGTCAGGTCTTGAACAAACGGTGGTGCCGATGGTCTGTGCCTCCGAAGTTGCGGCAAGGATGTGGAAAACGCCGCTTTCTTTGGTATTTATTGACGGCGGGCATTCTTACGAAGCCGCCTGCACGGATTATCAGTGCTGGGCAAGATATGTCATGTCCGGGGGGTATCTTCTGATTCACGATATTTTTCCTGATCCGGAAAAAGGCGGGCAGGCTCCTCGTCATATTTATGAGCTTGCGCTGTCTTCCGGGTTGTTTGAAGAACTTCCCATGACCAAAACACTGGGCGTTTTGCGCCGGAACCTCTCCCCCAGCCCCTCTCCGAAACGGAGAGGGGAGATATGTAAGGCGTAAATTTATGGAACAATATATCAGGCGGTTGGCAAATCATCAGAATGACGATTCAGTTACAGCCAAAGACATTGCGCTGATTGGCGAAGAGCCTTTATCTATCAGGATTCAGGGAAAACCGTATTCGGTGGTGATGAGAACGCCGGGCGATGAGATCGCGCATGTCGCGGGATTCTGTCTGGGCGAAGGCATTGTTGACGCTCCTGAAAACATTGCGTCAATCGCATTCTGTGATGGACCCGATACCAACGTGGTTACGGTAACGCTCGACTCTTCCCGAAAAGAAAAAATTGCGGAATTGGCAGATCGGCGCAACTATATCAGCCAGACGAGTTGCGGGCTTTGCGGCAAGGAAATGGTGAAAGAATTGTATCAGATTCTTTCGCCTCTGCCGGATAGCCCCGGAATAACTATTCAGCAGGCGGTGGCTTTGATGGATGCGTTGTCGGAACATCAGCCTTTACGCCGGGAAACCCATGCGACTCACGGCGCCGCGCTATGCGGATTAAACGGCGTAATTCTTGCATCGGCTGAGGATGTGGGGCGTCATAACGCGCTGGATAAAGTAGTGGGAAAGCTTTTTTTAAACCATCAGCTTGACAAGGCTTCGATTCTGCTTTTGTCTTCGCGCATCAGCTATGAATTGGTTCAGAAAGCCGCCAGAGCGCGTATTCCGATCGTTTTGGCTGTCTCCAGACCGACAGCATTGGCAGTGGAATTGGCATCAGAGTTGAATATGACCGTTGCCTGTCTTGCCAGAGGCGGGGGAATGTTTGTCTTTTGCGGCGAAAAACGATTGAAAGGAAAACTATGAATATTCGACAATTCCGATATTCGGCAGATAATTTCAGCTATCTGATTTATGGTGAGCATTCGGCATGGGCTATCGATCCTGGCGCTGTGGAGTATATCCTTGATTTTGTAAAAGAAAATGGCTTAAAGATTGAGTATGTGGCAAACACGCATTCTCATCCGGATCACACCTCCGGCAACAATGATATGCTGAATCGTTCCCATGCAAAACATTTGAAAAACAAATACATGCGGAATAAAGGGCAGTTTGAATTGGAAGGTGAAAAAATCAGCGTGTATCATACGCCGGGGCATACCGAAGATTCGATCTGCTTTCATGTCGGAAATTTTCTGATTACCGGAGACACGCTGTTCAACGGCACTATCGGCAACTGTTTTACCGGCGATCTGAAAAGCTTTTACGAATCTGTAAAACATCTGATGTCTTTTCCGAAAAACACGCTGATTTATGCTGGACATGATTATGTCCGGGCGTCTATGACCTTTGCAAAATATCTTGAGCCGGATAATTCGGATATTGACGCATTTTTGAAAAACTACGTTCCGTATCATGTTGTGTCAACGCTCGAAGAAGAACTCCGCATCAATCCGTATCTGAGATTCAACGCGCCGAATATTATAAAATTTTTGGATAAAAAAGCACTGCCGACCGGAGAGGAATATCACCGGTGGACATCTCTGATGGCTGTTGAGTAATGATAAGCTAACCAACCGATATGTCAGATGATTATTACGCACAGAAGAAGGGAAAAACTCGGAAAGTTTGTCGGAAAATACGGGATCAGATATCGGAATTGTTCGGAAATGATAACGCAACGTTCAGCCGTGTGAATCGGCTGCAACTGAGGGTTAGGGGTTTTGCAAGTATTTCCAATTCGCTATCAGATTTCAATTATTAACAAGCCTGATTTCCAAGTAAGTACCTGTCCGCAATCCTGTCTCTTTCATTCAGTATCGGGATTCCGACACGGTTATTTTTTCTTCCCCATACATATCCCGATGTATCACCCCGTAAAAGATGGCATTCATCCTCGGCAGAAACGTATAACTCACCGGATTTTATCTCAGTTTCACGCTCTTTCAGTTTTTTATGGCTCTTTGGTATTTCGCGGGGAAGTCCGGATGGGATTACGGATTATTCCGTAAACAGGCAGACAGGCGGTTCTGTCGAAGGTTTGAACAGTAAAATCAGGGTAATAAAAAGGCGCTGTTACGGAATATTCAATATCAGATACCTGTTTCAAAGAATATTTCCTGATTCAGAGGGGTATGCCGTATTCGCATAATACAGATTACTACCCCGTAAGATACCAGAGAGCCTATTTTCATTCTGAATCACTGTAATTCGACATGACAATTCCTCCCTGATATGTTATAAGTATAGCATATCTTTTTCATAAAAAAATTCGTGCAGCAATAAGGAGAGATTGAATGAATAGTATATTGCAGGAATCCGTCCATTCGGAAGAAATAAAGCATATTTGGGCGTTATTTCAGGAAACTGACAGAAAATTTCAGGAAACCGATAGAGAACTTCGGAAAACAGCCCGCGAAGCAGACAAACGCTTTCAGAAGCTTGAAAAAGCTATCGGCGATATTGCCGGAAAATGGGGCAGATTTG
>DYRC01000183.1 GCA_020718925.1 Desulfonema limicola | reverse complement strand
ACTGGATAAAATTCAATGCGGCTGCGGATCAGACTTATACGGTCAGAGTCAGCAATATGAGCGTGTTCTGCGATCCGTCAATCGCATTGTATGACGCTGACGGAAAAACGCTGCTTACCGAGATGAAAAGCGCGAAAATTTCAGGAGAGAACAAGCTGTTATCATGGAAATTTGCCAAAGCGGGGCGGTATTATGTGAAACTTGCCAATCTGAATCCTGATGTTTTCGGAAATACGATCAGATATGATCTCGAACTGTATCAGCCGAGCGCAGGCGGATTTCACGGCGAATTTACCGGCACAATTGTTGATGAATCAGGAAAAGGCATTGCAGGCGCAGGTGTGAGAACGAGCGGCGGCGGATCGGATATTACGGATCAGTACGGACATTTCACCATTGTACAGAAAAGCGGAACATTCACGGTTACGCCGTTTGCGCCGGGTTATGCGTCTGTGTCTTATCCGAATCAGGCGATTAAGGAAGATCAGACTTCTGCCATAACGCTCAAACTTGAATCAGGCAATTGCGTGAATCCACCGACCGCAAAAATTGTTTCTCCGTCTTCAACAGCGATTATCAGCAAAGGCGAATCGGTAAAATTTCAAGGAGATGTTACTGGCGGCAACGCGCCATATCAATATTTCTGGTATTTCGGCGGCGCACCCAATTCGGATAAGCAGAATCCCGGAAATGTGATATTCAGCAAGCCGGATAATCCTGATGATGTGAATATTTTCCCGGTGGTGTTTTATGTGAAAGATGCTGATGGTTGCGTAGGAAAATCACAGCCGGTAACGGTCAAAGTCAATTACGTGCCGCCACAGCCGGAATCGGATTCAGGCGGTGGCGGGTGTTTTATCAATTCGGTGTTTTGATCAAATCGGAGGATTGTCGGCAAGTTCGGAATCGGTGCATTACACAATCCCATAATGTTTTTGTCTATGAAGAAGATGCTTTTTGTATGGAAGGCAGTTGTATAAGCGGTAAGATAAACGGAGGAAAGCCGCATCTGATAGAAAGAGCATAAGCTTGCTCTCTTAAAAAAGGAAATAAAATAGCAGGTGCGTTTTTCATAGCCCAGTCATTTACATACTTCTTATCAAATTGATCTTCATCTATTTCAAACTCTCCGGATAACTCAATCCTCATCAAAAACGGAGTATCGGACTTTTCTTCGGTTCCGTATCGGAATTGCAATCCTACATGGATAACCTTTTTTTCCTCATCATATTCGCTGCACCCTGACTGTATGGTAAACTCTGTTTTATTCTCTGTTTGAGCCTCATTTATATGTTTTACCTTTATAAACAGTTCGGTTACATTAACTGATTTCAATTGAATACCGTGAAGTTTGAAATATTTATTTTTATCATCTGACATTTTTCACCTGTTTATGCAGCACATTCATATAAATAATCATCGCAGGTAATAGTTAATGATTCAGTATTAATCTTTTCATACTTAAATTCATAAACAAAAGGTACACGAACATGATAGCTTACGTTTTGTCTGTATTCAAGTAATTGATAATATTCAATTTTATTATGATATAACTCATCAAAATAACCCGCATCAAGAAGGGAAAGCGCAATATCCCCTTCTTTATGTTGCTCAATCACCTTATCAAGTTCGTCCGAACTCATTTCCAAAAACTCATCAAGAGTTTCTCTGATCGCTTCTGTTATATTCATTTTTTACACCATTTCATCTTTTTCAATATCAATGCACTTGGAATTACGAACAATCAGACACATCGGATTGCCTAAAACATCCGTAGGATATGGTTGTTCCATAAATCGCGGAGCCGGGGGATCAACACAAGCCATGAGTATTTTGAAAAATATTCCGGTCTTTTCTTCCAGCTTTTTTATAAAGGCATCATATATCGCTGCTATTTCATATTTATTTAATTTTTTGTTTTTCTGATAAACTCTAGTGGCAATAGCTTGTTTCATATCATAGTTTTCCAGATTCAGGAATTCATTGTCATTGATTTCCATTTTGCCATAAATTATCGCACATCTTTTATCATTATCGCCCTGATAACCATCAATATTGTTTCTGTATAACCACCAACCTATTGCCAAATCTCTTGAATATGAACTTTCAGCCCAGAAATAAATTCCTGTTCCCCGTCTTCCTTTGTCAGGCTTGAATCCTTCTGCTTTGATGTTTCCAACACGAGCCGCCGTAGTGCCGTGTGTTCCTTTCATAATCAGCATTAATCGCTCTCTATATATTTTCGGAAGTATATATTCAAAATTATTCACTGCTGTCAAGATTTTTATTGCAATAATCGAAAATTGGCAATAAAGATATGAAACAGATACTTCCATTTCAGACAAAAAAGGAGACTGAGCAATGTTGAATAAAATCAAAGTATTTGCTATGTTCCTTGTTTTTATTGTGTACGGCAATTTTCAGTCGTATGCCGCAACTTTGGAGCGAATGGAAATCCCCTCTTCCCCGAATCCGGTCGGCTCCGGCGCAAGAGCTTTGGGCATGGGCGGCGCGTTTATTGCCATTGCGGATGATGCCACCGCAGCATCATGGAATCCGGGCGCGCTGATTCGGTTGCAGGTACCGGAAATATCATTTGTGGGCGCGTTTTTCAACCGAAGCGAAGACAATGCCTTCGGAAATCACTCTGAAGCAAATGGAACTCAGAGCGTATCTTTAAGCAGTCTCAATTATCTCAGCGCAGCGTATCCGTTCAATTTTCTCAATCGGAACATGGTGGTTTCGCTGAATTATCAGCATCTCTACGATTTTACCCGCGAATGGAATTTCTCTTTCAATAAACCGGACAACACGGATTTCATGTATCGTCTTGACGGCGGTTTGTCTGCCATCGGAATTGCTTACAGCATTCAGATAACGCCGCGTTTTTCAGCAGGAATCACCGCAAATATCTGGGATGATCGCCTGAGCAATAATTATTGGGAAGAGAAGCGATTTCAACGAAAAAACAGCCTTGATTCTGCCGGTAATCCGTTCAGTCTGGAATCAACCAGTTATGACAAATATTCGCTTAAAGGCATGAATTTCAATTTCGGAATTTTATGGGAAGTTTTCAGAGACGAACCCAGAAAGCTGTTTATCGGCGCGGTCTTGAAAACGCCGTTCAAGGCTGATCTGACGCATGAAGGCACGTTTTACTTTGAAAATCAGAATCCTTTGAAGCCGAATGTCTATCTGATAGATATTAACGAAGACGCCACGCTGAAAATGCCTTTGTCTTACGGCATCGGCATTGCTTACAAATTTTCAGATACGTTTATTGCATCTTTTGACATTTACAGAACCCATTGGAATAATTTTGTATTTTCAAATCAGGGCGGAGAAATTTCGCCGATCACGGGCAAAACTTCGGATCAGTCAGACATCAGCGCAACCTATCAGGCGCGGCTTGGGGCTGAATATTTCATCATAAAGCCGCAATATGAAATTCCTCTGCGTTTCGGGATTTTTTATGATCCTGCCCCGGCAGAAGGCGGCACAGATACGATTTTAGGAGTAAGTCTCGGTTCCGGCATCAGCTACAAAATCGGTGAAAGGCGTATTGTTTTTGATCTTGCGTATCAGTACCGATGGGGAAGCAATATCGGCGATTCTATTCTGAGAAACTGGGGATTTTCACAGGATTTGAATGAGCATTCGCTGTATTCTTCGGTGATTTTCCGGTTTTAAGCTGAAAAGATTTCATCAAGCCACCGGGATAAACTGTAAGGCGTTACAAAACTGATGTTCATATCGCTGCTCTGTTCAAGCGTCATGTTCAGAACTGCAAATTTTTCAGGATGATATGCCTCAATAAAACTTCGGGCTGACCGGCTGAGATTCATTCTGCTTAACGCGACTGATTTGACTTCCAAACCATAGATTTTTCCGGCATGTCCGATCACAAAATCCACTTCGGCTTCGGATTTACTTCTCCAGAAATGCAAAGAACTTTGAAACGGAAGTGCTTTATGAATCTCTGTAAATGCCCAGTTTTCAAATAGTTGCCCTTTATCTGTTCTCAGATCGATCTGTGTTGAAAACTGATTGAGCAACTGATTCCGAATGCCGTTATCGGTAAAAAACACTTTCGGCGATCCGGTAATCTCGCGGCGTTTTCCTTGGGCAAAAGGTAAAATTTTCTTTACAATATGGCTTTCTTCCAGAATTTCAATGTATGAGCTGACAGTTCCTACATCCGCATTGCAGATTGACGCAAGTTCTGAAAAATTGACGAGATTTCCGATCTGACCTGCCAACAATGTCAGGAGTTTGCGAAACGCATCTATCCGCCTGATTCTGAATAAATCTGAAGCATCTCTCAGAATCAAGGCCTCGACCAGATCGCTTAAAATCATTATTTTCTCATTATGACCATCGGTAAGGTATGCAGACGGATAACTCCCGAAAATCAACTGATGAGCAACAATATGTTCGCAGATATGCCGCTCGGCAATTGTGTTTGCGGGGGCTGCATGAGATAGAAGTTCCCGGACGCTGAACGGCAGAATCTGCTTTCTGATGGCGCGACCTGCCAAAGATTCTCTGGTTTTGCTTCTGAGATGGAAAGAAGATGAACCTGTAACCCAAATCCGAATATCCGAATGAGAATCTGCAAGTCCTTTGACAAACAGCCCTGCTTGTTCTAAGTGCTGAATTTCGTCAATAAACAACGCCCTGACAAAAGAATATTCCGATCTCAGAAGTCCGATAAGATCAATCGGATCAGCGCAGCCCATTCGCAGCAACGGGTCTTCCATATTGAGAAACAGGACATTCGGCGAATAGCCAAGCAACTGATTCCAGACCATTGTAGATTTTCCGGCTTGTCTGGGACCCACGATCAGCACGGCGCGATCAGCAGGCAAAAGCTTTTTTTCAATTTCACGACTTACATAAACTTGCGGAATAAATCGGCGGATAAGACTTTCCGATTTGTCAGGATAAATCAGCCAGGGATTCAATTGTCTGATTCTGTTTTCAACTTCTGCTTGAATCATTTTCTATCCTTTTTGAATAGTTTTAAATCAACATTAGCCCGGCTAATCCGGAATGTCAATCCAAACTAACCCGGCTAATTTCGATTTAGTGTTATGCTTGCGATAAATGTTGAGATCAGGTATAGTCTTTGATATGGAGGATGCCATCATGAAAATAATCAGCCACATCAAAAATTTATTCCGAATTATGATTCTGCTGTCTCTTTGCTGCTGCGCCGCTCCGCAGACATCGCAAAGCAGTTGTGTCAGAGATGGCAGTGAATACGGCAAAATTCGGGGAAATTTCAGAGAAGAATTTTGGAATTACTATGAGCGGGGATTGTCTTATGCCCAAGGAAAATGCTTTGACGCCGCTCTTGCGGATTTCAAAGAAGCGGCGAAGCTGCGGGCAAAAGATCAGCGTCAGGCAAGAACTTACGGCGTTGAGTTTATTGATTATTTTCCTCATCGGGAAATGGGAAAAGCATATTATGAACTTGGCAAATTGGATTCAGCCAAGCAGGAGTTGGAGATTTCCATAAATCACTATCCCAGCGCAAAAGCAAAATTTTATTTAGATAAGGTCTTGAAAGCCGTGCTTGAAGCGCAAGGCAAAACTCCGGATCAGCCGACATTTGACATTTCCAATGCTGACAATCTCAGAACCAAGAATAATTGGGTATCCGTAGGCGGACGAGCCGAAGACAGCAGCTATGTTTCGGCAATCAAAGTGGATGGCAATCCGATTTTTTTAAAAGCCTCTGCCAAAGAAAATGATTTTTCATTTCACGTTCATCTTTCCGAAGGCAGAAACATTGTCAGGGTTGAAGCGGAAAATGTTTTGGGCAAAAAAAGCGAAAAAGATATTGTGATTTATCTGGATAGAGAAGGTCCGGTGATTACGATTGAAAAACTTCAGCAGATTCAGGGCAAAAAGCAGGTTGAGATCAGCGGCTTTTTATCGGATGATTCAGGCGTTTCTGAACTGTTTATCAACAAAGAGAAAATTTCGATTCAGCAAGGCGCGGATATTGATTTCAATGCAACCGTATCAAGCAATGACGATAAGTTTGAACTGACAGCGCATGATCGTCTGGGAAATAAAACAACGATGCAGATTGATTTATCGTCTCCGATCAATGCTCACGCGCCTGTGCTGCTTGCCGCTTTGAACACGCCGCCGCTGCCCAAAGACAGCAATCCGCCGAATATCGAATTTACCGGAGGTTTAAGCGATACTCAGACCGTGTATCACGAGGAAACATACATTCAGGCTGAGGTGCATGATGATCGCATGATTCAATCTGTAAAAATCAATGAAAAGCCGATTTTCCGCAGAAAGGGCAAACAGATTTCTTTCGGAGAAATGATAAAGCTCAAAGAAGGCGAAAACCGGATTGTCATCGAAGCAGCAGATACGGCGGGCAATACAGCAAAAAAAGAAGCGGTGGTAATCAGAAAAATTCCTCAAGCACTGCAGTTGGAAGAGCGGCTGGGGCTTTCGATTTCTTTGTTTGAACCTGCTTTTGAAAAAAATGACAAAACCAAGAAGACCGGCAGCGATTTTCAGACTGCTCTTGAAAAGGCATTTCAGGATAAAAAGCGTTTCAGGGTGTTAAAAGAAAAAGGACTGTGCCGGATCAGCGGACAGGTTGCGGAAAGCTCGGATTTGGAATTTTCTGCGGAATTGATTGATACGGAAACCTCTGAAGTTCTGCTCAGAGCAGACGTATATCATCAAGCCAAAAGCCCGGAAATTCTAAGAGAACTTGCAAATGGCATGGCAAATATTTTTATCCGGAAATATCCGATTCTGACCGGACAGGTTCTCAATTGCGAAGGCAGTCAGGTGATGACGGATTTGGGACTGAGCCGCGCTGAAACTTTCGGCGGCAAAGATGCGAAACTTCCGGTGCGGCTGATTGTGTATCGGGATTCGCCGATGGATGCGATTATCGGAGATGCCCGGATTACTTCGACAAGGGAAGATAGATCAACCGCGACTTTACTGAAAGGCGATCCTCTGACGCTGAAACCGAATGCGGATAAGGTTATTACAAAATAGTTGCTGAATTACTACATTTTCAATTCCTGACTTTTGCCTGAAAAAGATGGTAGGAATTATCGTTATACAGCAGGCATAAATGATCAATAAAGGATATGAGTTATGCAATACCGTGATATTATCACCATCGAACCCGGTAAGCGCGGCGGCAAGCCCTGTATCCGGGGAATGCGGATCACTGTTTATGATATTCTCGGATATCTTGCTTCCGGCATGAGCTGTCAGGAAATTCTTGAAGATTTCCCTTATCTGACTAAGGATGATATTTTCGCATGTCTGAGTTTTGCGGCTGACCGTGAACGGATAACGACTGTGGTGAATCTTAATGAAGCCTTTGCTTTTTGATCAGAATATGTCTCCGCGCCTTGTAAAACGTCTTGCGGATATATATCCTCGTTCTGTTCATGTAGGAATGATAGGGCTTGGTACGGCATTCGACAAAACTGTCTGGGAATATGCCCGTGTTCATGATTTCATAATTGTTACCAAAGATGCTGATTTCAGCGAACTGGCGGCATTGTCAGGCTTTCCGCCTGAAATAATTTGGATACGCCGGGGAAATTGTTCTACACGCGATATGGAAATGCTGCTGCGAAAAAATCATTTGGCTGTCAGTGCGTTAGGTGATGATCCGAATATGGGGATACTCACTCTGATTTAAAGACTGCAACCTTGCTGAAAGGCGATCCTCTGACGCTGAAACCGAATGCGGATAAGGTTATTACAAAATAATGGCTCATCCCGGAAAAGAATTTCCGTCAACTAATTTTTCTCCAAAACAAAATTCCCATCAAGCCCCTGACGCTCCCATTTGCCCTGTATTTTACTGCTTTCCTGATTCAACTGCCCGGTGCCGGTGAATTTTTCAGATTCCGCGCCGCCGGTCATCTGTTCGCTGCAAGAAAATGAGAAATTATTTTTGTCAAGCTTGCCGGTGCATTCATTTCCGCTGTCTTCGTTGATGTTTATATCTCTGCCCTTCTGCGTCATTGTCCAAGTTCTCTCATCTTTGTGGGCATGATATGTCCATTTACCGGAGATATTCAGCGTTTTGGGCATTTTCAGATAAATTCCTGCCGACAAAGCCGCAAATATCACTATCGCTGACGGCAATAAAACTTT
>DYRC01000182.1 GCA_020718925.1 Desulfonema limicola | reverse complement strand
CGGGGGAGGGGTGCTTTGATAGCGAATCGGTATCATATCGTTTTTTACATAAGGAGGAAAAATGTCAAAAGTGCTTATCATCGGCGCGGGCGGCGTGGGGCAGGTCGTTGTTCATAAATGCGCTCAGAATCCCCAAGTATTTTCGGAAATCATGCTTGCCAGCCGTACAAAATCGAAATGCGATAGAATTGCATCTCAGATAGAATCGAAATATGGGCAAAAAATTCAGACCGCTTCTGTGGATGCGGATTATCCTGAAAATGTGGTGAAACTGCTTCGCTCTTTCAAGCCTGAGCTGCTCATCAATGTCGCGTTGCCATATCAGGACTTGGCAATCATGGACGCATGTCTTGAATGCAGAGTCAATTATATGGATACTGCCAATTATGAACCCAAAGACGTGGCAAAATTTGAATACAAGTGGCAGTGGGCGTATCAGGAGCGGTATAAACAGGCAAACATCATGGCGCTGCTGGGCTGCGGATTCGATCCGGGCGTTACCAATGTTTTCACCGCATACATGAAAAAGCATTATTTCAACAAGATGCAGTTGATAGATATTGTTGATTGCAATGCGGGCAGTCATGGCAAGGCATTTGCCACCAATTTCAATCCTGAAATCAACATCCGCGAAATCACGCAAAATGGCAGATATTATGAAAACGGTGAATGGAAAGAAATTCCGGGCATGTCAATTCACAAGCCCGTTTTTTACCCGGAAGTCGGCGATAAGGAAAGCTATCTGCTTTTTCACGAAGAGCTTGAATCTTTGGTAAAACATTTCCCTGAAATTGAGCGTATCCGCTTCTGGATGACGTTTTCAGAACAATATCTGACGCATCTGCGGGTACTTGAAAATGTCGGCATGACACGCATCGATCCGGTTGAGTTTCAGGGTATTAAAATTGTGCCGCTTGAATTTCTCAAAGCACTTTTGCCTGAACCCGCAAGTCTCGGAGAAAACTATTCCGGCAAAACCAGTATCGGCGTTCAGGTTGAAGGGCTTGACAAAAACAATCAGCCTGTAAAGAAGTTTATTTACAATGTCTGCGATCATGCTGAAAGCTTTAAGGAAACCGGAACTCAGGCGGTATCTTACACCACCGGCGTTCCGACAATGATCGGCGCAATGATGATGCTGACAGGAAAATGGAACGGAACGGGCGTTTTCAACGTGGAACAGTTCGATCCTGATCCGTTTATGGAAAAACTCAATATTCACGGGCTGCCATGGAAAGAAACAACTTTCTGAATCTTAAATAGAAAACCGAAATTTCCGGAGTCTGAATCTTATAAAAAAATTAAGGGAAGCTTCGGATGGGAAAATGATGATGAACGGAATGAAAGATAGTTTGGAAAGATGGACGGTTGAAAAGTCTGCTGATCTTTACAGCATTCACAGTTGGGGCGCGGGATATTTCAATATTTCCGAAAAAGGAGATGTTGTTGTTACGCCCATGAAAGGCGGTAAAGATATTACGATCAGCCTGATGGACATCGTATCCGGCATCAAAGACAGAGGGCTGGATATGCCGGTGCTGATCCGCATTGAAAATATTCTTGACTCTCAGATAAGCCTGATTCACGAAAATTTCGGAAATGCGATCAGGAATCTGGGCTACAAAGGCGTTTTCAAAGGCGTTTATCCGATAAAAGTCAACCAGCAACGAGAGGTGGTCGAAGAAGTTACCAAGTTCGGCGCCCGGTATCATCACGGACTTGAAGCCGGAAGCAAAGCAGAGCTTATCGCGGCTTTGGCGCTGCTCAAGGACCCGGAAGCCTGTCTGATATGCAACGGATATAAAGATGAGGAATTTGTCGATCTGGGGCTGTATGCCTGCAAAATGGGCTATAAATGCTTTTTTGTCATTGAAATGCCGAGCGAACTGACGCTGATTCTCGAACGCTCGGAAATCTTAAACATCAGACCTCTGCTCGGCATCAGAATCAAACTGTCATCCACCGCAGGCGGACATTGGACAGAATCATGCGGAGATAAGAGCATATTCGGATTGAATATCAATCAGTTGGTTGAGGTTATTGACAAACTGAAAGAAAAGAACATGCTGGATTGCCTTCAACTGCTTCACTACCATATCGGTTCTCAGGTTCCGAATATCAGGGATATACGGTCTGCCGCGCTTGAAGCGTCTCAGGTATATTCGGGATTGGTCAGAGAAGACGCGAAAATGGGCTATCTCGATCTGGGCGGGGGGCTGGCGGTTGATTATGACGGTTCTCACACGAATTATATGCACAGCAGAAACTACACGCTGGATGAATATTGTTCGGATGTTGTCGAAACGATTATGACGACTTTGGACACTAACGACATCGGACATCCCACGATTATCACGGAATCAGGACGCGCAACTGTGGCATATTATTCGGTGCTTCTGTTCAATATTCTGGATGTCAGTCAGTTTCAGGCGCTTCCTCTGCCTGAACATCTCCCGGAAGACACGCCGGAGTTGATTCTGAACATATCGGATGTATTGAAATCCATCAATATCAGAAATATTCAGGAGTGTTACAATGATGCCCTGTATTACAGAGATGAAATCCGTCAGCGGTTCAAACACGGCGATATTACCCTGAGAGACCGGTCTTTGGGTGAAATGATTTTCTGGCATATTATTCAGCGCATTGCCGGTGAAAGCAAGAAATTGAAATATGTGCCGCAGGAATTAAAGGGCATAGATACGGTGCTGGCTGATATATATTACGGAAATTTCAGCGTATTTCAATCTCTGCCGGATGCGTGGGCAATTGATCATCATTTTCCCATTATGCCGATTCACAGACTGACCGAAGAGCCGACCCGGCAGGGGATTGTGGCGGATATTACCTGCGATTGTGATGGGAAAATTGACAAATTCATTGACATACACGGCGTGAAAGACGCTCTTCCGCTGCATGAACTCAGAAACGATGAGGAATATTATCTGGGAGTTTTTCTGGTCGGCGCGTATCAGGAAACTCTGGGCGATCTGCATAATCTTCTGGGAGATACGAATGTTGTCAGCATCCGGGTAGAAGAAGACGGGGATTACAGTTTTGTCCGGGAAATTGAAGGGGATTCGGTGGCAGATGTTTTAGCTTATGTTGAATATGATCCCAAGCAGATGATTGTCGAATTCAGAAAAACCGCCGAAGAAGCCATCCGAAAAGGACTGATCACGCCCCATGAACGGCGTAAGATCATGGATGCTTATGAAACCGGGCTTAGGGGGTATACTTATTTTGAAAGATAGAGATTTCACTTGATTTTTCTTTTTCCTATGCTATTAATCCTGATAACAAAAATAAAAATATCGGGGAGGATATTATGAAAATTCAATGGATCAGCATAAGCCTGATATTGGCGGTGATGCTTTCAGGCTGTGCGACTTTATCTCAGGAACAGTGCAAACAGGGCGACTGGCAGGGCGTGGGATATTCTGATGGCGTAAGCGGTTATATGATGAGCCGCATCCAAGACCATCAGAAAGCCTGTGCGGAATACGGCGTTAATCCGAATCCGAATGAATATCAGCGCGGATGGGAAAAGGGAATCGTTCAATACTGCGTTCCCTCAAACGGCTATCAGGTCGGTCGTCAGGGCAAAAGCTATTACGGCGTCTGCACCGGACCTGACTCAGAGGCATTTGTGAGAAATTATCAAATCGGGCAGAGAGAGTACAAGGTTGAGGAAAGACTGCGCGAAATTGACAAAAAGATTGAAGAAATTGACAAAAAACTCAGCAAATCGGATATTACCAGACAGGAGAGAGAAACCCTGCGCTATCAGCGCGGTGATCTTCAATCCGAGCGTAATATCTTAAATATCGAATCCTCCGGTTTCAGACGGTGGTAAGCACGATTAAAACCCCGCAAACACAAAGCCGCCGTTCGTGTCCATGTATGCCGGTTTCGATTAATTGGGTTGGAATACCTTTATTCCCGCTCGCTTCAATTCCTGATTAACAAAATAATCATGGTTAAACGAGATTATTTCAATTCTGTCTTCATAGATAATGTGAAGCTGGTTCTCATAATGTTTTGAGCGAGGAAAGATTCTCCAATTAACAGGCTCACCCGGAAAAGTAATCGCATCTCCATCATCGCTCGGAAGCACAACAATTGCATTCTCGCATTCGATAATTACACCGAAAGATGCTACTTTTCCTGAAATTACCTGACCTTTCCATTGAGCAAGATTTAATCTGCCCATATATTCCAACTCACTATCCGGCTTTTTCCACGGTTTATAGCGGACAATATGAACGCATCCGTTACGGGCTTGGCATAATTTGTCATGTACTCCCCATGAATAACCCGAACCATGAAAAACCGTATCCTCTGAAATCAGTGATCTGAATCGCCGCTCATAAGAACGATTTTCGTCTTCAAAATGATTTTCTTTTTCAAACTCAGCAAGATAACCTGATCGGATATGAGAAGAACCGTATATACTGTAATATGTCCAGTTACAATCAATGCAGTTCTGATTTGACAGATTTTCTATCTCTGCTGTGTCAAACAGACTCATTTGAAAAAGCCCTTCATCTCCGACAGCCAAAGCAAGACAGCCATAAGATGCCGACATTGCAACAACAGGTGCATCCCATCTCTTCTGAGTCCGAGTACTGACCGGATGCTTATTCTTTGTCTTTTTATCGCATGTTGCGCTGTAAACGCCTGATTGTGAACTCACATAAAGAGTTTTACGATAAATCTGAGAGTCAGTGTGCGGAAATGGAAATTTGTTATCCTGATGTTTGGGATTCAGAGATTCTACGTTGGGAATAGTTAAATCCCTTTCTGCAAGTTGGTCAAATTTTTTCAGAATAATCTGTTTTATTTCTCGGTCTTGGAATAATTCACGCTTTGAATCATAGAACAAATCGCTTCTTTGAAAAGCAGCCGAGGCTGCCAAGATCAGTTCTTCTTCTATCCCGAAAACTTCAAATAATTTATCCCAATCAAGCGTAATAATATCTCCCGAAAGTCCGAACAGATAAAGACGTCCGGCATAAATTTGAGAATCCCAGTATTCTCCGAATATAGTCAATTTTACAGGCTGCATGGCTGCCCCTTTCCGAGTTTTCGGATTTTTGGAAGTGGAAGAACTTTTGCTTCCAGCCATTTCCTGCGTATCTGCTCTGGCGGAATATCTTGGTTATTACGCTGATGATCTGCGGGATAACCATGCCATGTATTTTTATCATTGACAAACTTTGCAACAAATACAAGGGTTTCATGATCCTGAGCTACGCCTAAATTAGCCGGAGTCTTATTTTCAAAATGTAATCCCCATCCGACATCAGATAATAACCATTTTTTTTTCAAAGCAGTTGTAAACGACAGCAACTCCTCATCATTGAAGATTTTCCACTGTGACTTTTTCAGCGTACCGTCTCGGTGTGACAGATTGTGTGAGTAAGATACGTCTGGTGAAACAGATATAGTTGGGACGATAGCCATTATCACTCCTTTTATATTGCATTAAAACCCCGCAAACACAAAGCCGCCGTTCGTGTCCATGTATGCCGGTTTCGGAAAAAATGGGCTGTATCGCTGATACTCATCAAAAGTTGCAATAAACACCAGCCGCTTCTTACCCGCATATTTTTCAATCATCAGGTTAAACTGCTCCACTGTCAGCCAGCGATGTTTTGCATCTTTATAGCCCAGCCCGTAGCTGAGTTCTCCCGCATTATCCAACACATACACATCGCTTCGCTTGTAAAACCAGCACACGGATCGCACAGGGTCTTCGGAAGATACGATGATGCTATCCGGCTGAATTTTTTGAACATGACTTAGCAGAAATCCGCCCGGAGCCTTTATTACAATAGTCCGATCCGGAAGAATAAAATGAGCGATAAACATCAGCGCTATCGGCGCAAATCCGTAAATCATCATTTTCCGTCTGACATCGCTCTGCTTTATTGCGGCAAAAAGTCCACCCGCCCAGATCAGAAGCCCGATGATTCCCAAAATCCATTTACATGGTTGTGAATTATACGCCCGGATACCCGGAAAGCCGGTGAGTTGATTGATCAGCAGTGCAATCGCAATCAGGGTGATCAGTCCGATCAGACATTTTCCGCCGACATCAACGGCTTTTTTCTTTCCTGAATCGAAATAATTTGACAATCCTGCTGAAATCAGAACCGCCAACGGCGGAAAACAAGGCAGAATATAGGTCAGCAGTTTGCCCCGCGATGCTGAAAAAAATAAGAACGGACAGACAGCCCAGCATAATGCGTATTTTATCAACGGCGTTTTGAGATTATGTTTCAACCCGGATATGACTGCCGGAGAAAGAAATGTCCAAGGCATCGCGCCGCCGATAATGCCCGGAATAAAATACCAGAACGGCGATACATGCTGGGCGTCATCTGCCGTGAATCGCTTGATATGCTCGATCCAGAAAAAATAATGCCAGAAATCGCTTTCGCGCAGATGAATCATCACGCACCAAGGCAGCGAAATCAGAATGGCAGTTGCAATCGGAATCCATGCGGTTTTCAGCAGGTCTTTCCATTGCCCTTCCCAAAGCATAAACGGCACAATAACGACTATCGGCACGGCAAATGCCAGAAAGCCTTTGGTAAGAAATGCCAGCCCGCAGCAGACGCCGAACAGCACAAGCCAGATTTTGCTTTTTTCCATGTAATAATAAAAATACGATGCAATGGCTGCGGTAATAAACATAGACAAAATGCTGTCCAGCACACTGAAAACGCCGATACCATAGACTTCAAAGCAGGTCAGAAAAATCAATGTCGCAAATACCGGCTCAAATTCGGAGCGCGAGTATCGCCTGAGCAGAATCAGCATCATCAAGGCAGATATTCCGGCGGATATTGCCGAAGGAAAACGGATCGCAAACGCATTTTCGCCGAATATTGATATGGAAAGTGCGTTGAGCCAATAGCCCATGACCGGTTTTTCAAAATATCGTACGCCGTTTAACTGGGGCGTAATCCAATTTCCGGATGCGATCATTTCGCGCGGAACTTCTCCGTACCGGTCTTCATCAGGAATAATGAGGGGTCTTATGCCCAGAGGCACAATGTAGATTGTCAGGAATAACAAAATCAGCGCAATATAAGTTGTTTTCATGGTTCTCCGTAATTTCTGAGTCTCAATTCCAAAATTTTATCTGCGGTAACTTCCTTATCTTTACGCATACCCGAATTGAAATCTGTTCAGGCGGTTTTCAATACGGCTTCAAGCTGTTTCAGAATCGCTCTGAGTTCCTTCATACTTTGTTCAAGAAGCTCTTTCTTAGGCGTAAGACGGCGTTTCATAAATCGCTGTGTGGCATGGATTTTACCTATAAGTTCACCCTGTTGCGTTCCTTCTTTACGTCCTTTCTGAAGACCTTTCTGAAGCCCCTCTTTCAATACTTTTCTGGTATTCATCCGAAGAAGCTGTCTGACAGCAACGGTTTCCTCAAGCGGCGTGAGCTGTATCATTTTCTGTACCTCCTTAAGTGTCATTTTCGGAAAACGGCTTAAAATAGCATTTTCCAGAAGTTCTATCAATACTCTGTTCATACTTTCGGACAATTTCAGTGAGTCAATCTCGGCTTTCCATTTCGGAACAGCTTCAGGCAGCTTTTCCTTATCAGAAAGTACCAGAGGTTTCAATACTGTAAGCGGACATGCCTTGTCTCCGATTGTATTCAGACAGTCCCGCAGATACAGGCGGATCAGACGGCTCGGAGGCTTTAAACCCGTTATCCGGCAGTTGTCCGGATCGTATTTCTCATCAACGAAGAGGACAACCGCGATAAAATCCCGTTCATCGTCTGTCTGTTCATAACGCGTTGATATTTCTCTGAACAGTCTCCAATAGATTTTATGATCATCATAGCCCTGAACTTCAAGAAAAATATCCGGGCTGCCGCCGTTCGCGGGTCTGAAATAGCCGTCCATGCGCTTTTCGGTGGTTTTGACGGTGATGCTTTCAAAAACATATCTGACATCCGCATCAAGCCCGGCGAGTTCCGACAGGCTTTCGGGATGACGTTTGAAAAGTTCGTAGAATAAAGAGTCGGTTTTCATAATGAAAAAATTTTAACAGACCGGACTTTCAATCGCAAGAGAAAAGAAAACATCCGGCGTCTGTTAGTAAGTACCCGATCATATATTTTCCGGCAATATGGTAGGGGTAAGCCCCTGTG
>DYRC01000181.1 GCA_020718925.1 Desulfonema limicola | reverse complement strand
GCACAGGGGCTTACCCCTGCAATATTGCCGAAAAATATATGATCGGGTACTTAAAGTGTGTAATTAAATCTGTTAGGTTTCAATCCTGATCGGGTTTCAGCTTATGTCAGAATAACGTAATTCCGGCGTATGCGGGAAACTGAAATATGCTGACGTAACACTTTTAATTGCACCCCAGCTTCACCATTCCCTGCACACCCGAAACCTGTATCCCCGGCGATGTGAACGGAGACGGCAACGTCAGCCTGGATGATGCGATGCTCGTGCTGCGGATTCTTGCCGGAATGCCGGTCGCAAACATCAACCTGAATGCGGACGTGAACGGCGATAACAGAATCGGTCTTGAGGAACTGGGCTATATTTTGCAGAAAGTGGCGGAGTTGAGATAATCTTGGCAATCTTTTAATCCTGAAAATCCCGGTTCAGACAATCAACAGCCCGCAGGTTCATGCCTGCGGGCTGTTTTCAGCAAGGGCGCATAGCACTGCCGCCCTTATGTTTTTTAATACATATCTTCGTCCATACCGCCGCCGGTCATACCGCCTTTGGATTTGTCTTTCTTGGGTTTGTCTGCAATCATGGCTTCGGTGGTGATCATCAATCCTGCCACAGATGCCGCATTCTGAAGCGCGAACCGAACCACCTTGGTCGGATCAATCACGCCGGATTGAATCAGATTTTCGTAAGTCATGGTTGCGGCGTTGAATCCGAAATCATCCTTGCCTCCCAAAACCGCATTCAGCACCACAGAGCCTTCTTCGCCCGCATTCCGGGCAATCTGACGCAGAGGTTCCTGAATTGCCCGCTTCAGAATGGCAATGCCATCTCTTTCCTCACCCTGCACCGTTACGCTGTCTATCGCTTTGATGCAGCGCACCAGAGCCACGCCGCCGCCGGGAACAACGCCTTCTTCAACTGCCGCACGCGTGGCATGAAGCGCGTCTTCCACGCGGGCTTTCTTTTCTTTCATTTCGATTTCAGTTGCCGCGCCGATACTGATAACCGCAACGCCGCCGGTCATTTTTGCCAAACGTTCCTGAAGTTTTTCCCGATCATAATCTGAGGTGTTTTCTTCAATCTGAGAGCGAATCTGGCGTATACGGGCATCAATCGCCTCTTTCTTTCCTGCGCCGTCAACAATCGTGGTGTTGTCTTTGGTGATTTTAACGACTTTGCATCTTCCGAGATCATTGAGCGTAACTTTTTCAAGTTTGACGCCGATTTCTTCCGAAACCAACTGCCCGCCGGTCAGAATCGCAATATCTTCAAGCATGGCTTTGCGCCGATCCCCGAATCCCGGAGCTTTGACTGCCGCGCCTTTGAGGGTTCCGCGCAGCTTGTTCAGCACCAGCATGGCAAGCGATTCGCCTTCCACGTCTTCGGCAATCATCAGAAGCGGCTTGCCGGATTTCGCAATGCCTTCAAGCAGCGGAATCATATCCTTTATGCTGCTGATTTTTTTATCATAAATCAGGATATATGGGTCTTCCAACACCGCTTCCATTTTCTCAAAATTGGTAACAAAATGAGGGGAAATATAGCCGCGATCAAACTCCATGCCTTCTACGAAACTCAGAGCGGTCTCCATGCTCTTTGCTTCTTCGACCGTGATAACGCCTTCTTTGCCCACTTTGTCCATAGCATCGGAAATCAGCGTACCGATCTGCGAATCATTGTTGGCGGAAATCATGCCGACCTGAGCGATTTCAGTTTTATTTCGGATGGGTTTGGAAATTTTTTTCAATTCCGCCACCACCGCGTCCACGCCCTTGTCAATACCGCGTTTGAGAGCCATGGGATTCATGCCCGCAGCCACAAGTTTCTGACCTTCGCGGTAAATTGCCTGTGCCAAAACAGTCGCAGTTGTCGTGCCGTCTCCGGCAGTATCGCTGGTTTTGCTGGCAACGGATTTAACCATCTGGGCGCCCATGTTTTCAAACTTATCCGAAAGTTCGATTTCTTTGGCAACGGTTACGCCATCTTTGGTAACAGACGGTGCGCCGAAGGATCTGTCCAAAACAGCATTTCTGCCTTTGGGTCCCAGCGTAACTTTCACAGCATCTGCCAGCGTGTTGACGCCTTTGAGCATCAGTTCTCTGGCGTCACTTCCATAGACAATCATTTTTGCAGCCATATTGCGTTCACTCTCCCTTTAGTCATCAAATTTTGCAAGAATATCATTTTCTTTCATAAAAATATGCTCTATGCCGTCAATTTTAATCTCTGTTCCGGCGTATTTTCCGAACAGAATCATATCTCCGGCTTTGACTTCAGTTGCAATGCGATGCCCTTTGTCATTGATTCTGCCGGGACCCGCGGCAACAACTTTGCCTTTCTGCGGCTTTTCTTTGGCAGTGTCCGGGATGATGATGCCGCCGGCGGTCTTCTGTTCCGGTTCCAATCTCAATACCAGCACCCTGTCATTCAACGGTCTGATTTTCATTTGTGTCAGCTTCTCCTTTTGACTTAGACTGATTATTCTGTATTCATTAGATAATCATAAAAAAATTGGCTGTCAAGTGGGAGAGGGGTTTCTTACAGGGCAATCGCATTTGAAATTTATACGCTATAAGCATTTTTAAGATACACATTACTGAAGTTGTGCAGTTTCAAATACCCGAATCGCTGCATAATTTATCAGAATCAGAATATTTTTCTTTCTCAGAAAGTTCTGAAAAATATTCGATAGTGGTTCATTGATGACTTGTTTCAGTTCCATTTCCGATTGTCAAAACCCTTTGTGAGAATGAGTCATTTTTTTGTTCCGAAGTCTGGTGACAGTCTGTTTTGAACCACTACCCCAAATATTCGGGAAATAAGTACTATGCCTCAGATATTTCAATATCTATCTGCAACCGGACTGATTATATGATATACCGGAAAAAATAAAAATGCAGGGAGGAAATTATGAGATTCATCGTACTGAGTGAGGAAAGAGTGAATATGCCGACAGGGATTTATAAACAAAGCAGATATTTGGATTTTCCACTTGCATTCGGACCCACCGGAACTGTCAGAGGTTTGAATGGAAGGACACAACATCCCGCAGACTCAGGAAGTTTTTAATGCGAAATTCTTCTAAAAATACCGTCTTTTTTGTTTTTTTGGGGATTTCATACTAAAAACTTCCTCTTTTCTTGTTCTCACGGATTCATCGCATAATCTCTGGGGAATATTTTTCGGAAAAGTTTTTCGTAATTGATGACTTTTTCAACATAATCCTGTGTTTCCCGGATATTGGGAATACGGTTCACGGCTTTCACCCGTTCAGGTCCCGCATTATACGCCGCCAGCGCAAGTTTGACATTTCCAAATTCCTGAAGCATCAGTTTCAGATATTTCACGCCGCCGACAATATTCTGCACCGGATCAAAGGGATTATTCACGCCCATATCTGAAGCGGTTCCGGGCATCAGCTGCATCATTCCCTGCGCGCCTTTGTATGACACGCTTTTGGAAATAAAGTTGGATTCTGCTTTGATGACCGCAGATACCAGACTCGGCTCAATTCCGAAGGATTCAGCCGTTCTTTCAATCAGCTTCCGGTAAGGCGCAAGTTCTTCTTCAAGACGCAACAAGCCCGATGAAAAAATTGTGCGCTGTTCTTCGGGCGTGTAGGTGGGCGGGGTATGCGTCGGCATATCTACGGCAAATCCGCGGGATGTGGGGGGCGGTTCTTCTTTTTTCCATGACATGCGTTGAGACGCATCATGGGGGCTGTAACGGACGCTTTCAAATTTCAGAAAGTCGGCAAAGGCATTGTGAGACATCAATAGGACAATCGCAATCAGAATACTCTGTTTCATTGGAAGTTCTCTCTCCTTTTCATCAGCGGAATCAACTCAGAAATAAACATACTGTTTCACACATACCCGAAATGTTACCATGTTTGCAACATAAAAAGTATATAATGTTATTTTTTTCCTTCTCCCGAAAGTTTCAAAACAGTCTGTCGGGTCTTTTTATCAAGTCGGAATCTCAAAAGTTCAAGTTTATCAAGAATCGGGAGAATTCTTTCAATATGCCCCTTTTGTTTTGCTTTTAAAAGAATTCCTAAAGTTCCTGTGATTTTAAGTCCGAGAAAAGAAGCATGATGACGCGCCGGAAGATCATCAAGGATAATCAAAGCATCTGAAGACTCAAGCCCCAGTGCCATAACTTCCTTTTCTCCATTTCCAAGACCTGTAACTAAAGGTAAAAGCCTGCGTTCACGAACAGACCTGATTTTTATCCGGCTAAATGAAATCGGATCAGGAAGTTTGATTCCCTGAACCCGTCCTTCATCAAGTTCCTTTACAACCGCATCCGGGATAATAATATGACCATACATTTTAAAAAGAAGATGTATTAAATCAAGCTGATATAAATATTGTAAAGGTGAGGTATTACTGATAACCTCAGGCATTTTTCATATCCTCTTTCAACTCCTTTTCTGTCATGGAAAATACAGCTACCCCGTAATCAGCAAGTCTGGTGAGAAAAACAGTTTTGGGAATGCCTGCGAGCATAGCAGCCGCACCTGATGAAAGCCTGCCAAGTTCAAACAGTTTTACGGCTGCCACAAGTTTTATCTCGGACATCAGGGCTTCGGGTCTGAGTTTCAGCGCCAAAGTCATTTCTTCAGGAATAGAAAGTTTTAAGTTCAACATTGCTGTAATCTTTCGGAAAAATCACTAAAGTTTGATAGCGGCATCTTTTCTGTCTATTGCCTTCAACAAATAGCCGAACAGGTCTATCGGCACGGGGAACAGCGTCATGCTGTTTTTTTCTGCCGCAATTTCCCGCATGGTCTGAAGGTATCTCAGTTGCAGGGCTGCCGGATGCTCCTGAATAATTTCTGCTGCCTCAGATAATTTTGCCGCTGCCTGAAATTCGCCTTCGGCATTGATGATTTTTGCCCGGCGTTCCCGTTCTGCTTCAGCCTGCTTTGCCATTGCCCTCTGCATTTCCTGCGGCAGATCAATATCTTTGAGCGCAACGGCTGTTACTTTGATTCCCCAAGGCTCTGTATGCAGATCCAATATTTCCTGAACTTCGGTATTGATTTTTTCACGATTGGACAAAAGATCATCCAATTCCGCCTGTCCGCACACGGTTCTGAGCGTGGTCTGTGCCAACTGAGACATGGCATAGTGGTAATTTTCAACCTCCACAATTGCCTTGTTCGGATCAACCACTCTGAAATAAATCACCGCATTGACCTTGACCGACACATTGTCTTTGGTAATCACATCCTGCGGATCAACCGACAGAACAATCAGCCGGAGGCTGACTTTGAGCATCTTATCTGCAATCGGAATCAGAAAAACAACTCCGGGTCCTTTTGCGCCGATCACCCGTCCCAATCGGAACACCACGCCGCGCTCATACTCGTTTAAAATTTTCAATGCAGAGGAGATAAAAAATATGCCCAGCACGGCAACAACAATATATCCTGCCATCATCATTTCCTTTCATGCGAATGGTTCAACATCTATCGTCAATCCCTCTACCTTTAACACCCGAACCTTTGCTCCTGCGTCTATCGGCTTATCAGACATGGCTTTCCACAATTCGCCATGCACCTGTACTCTGCCTTCCGGCATAATGGTTGTTTTTGCAATGCCGATTTCTCCGATCAATGCTTCCGCGCCGCTTTTGGGCTTTGATACCTGAGCCATGAACACCAAGTTGGCGATGACCACAAAAAATGCAGATACAGAGATCAGTGTCGGAAGAAACACCGACCATGCCAATTGCAATTCGGGACCTTTGCCTTCAAACAGCATCAGAGACCCCATAATCAGCGACACAATTCCGCCCAGGCTCAACAGCCCGAAACTGGCAATTTTCATTTCCAGAATAAAAAATACTAAGGCAAGAATAATGAGCAGTACTCCGGCATAATTGACCGACAATGCGCGAAACGCAAAAAACGCCAGTATCAGACTGATGCCGCCCAGTACGCCGGGAAAAATCGCTCCGGGATGCGATAGCTCAAAATACAGCCCTGCCAGCCCGATCATCATCAGAATATAGGCAATATTCGGATCGCTGATGGTCTTTAAGATTTTGGTTCTTAAATTCTGACTCAGATGCACTATCTTTGCCTGATCAAGCTTTAATACGCCTTTGCCTGCGATTTCCCGCCCGTTGATTTTCTGAATCAGTTCATCTCTGTCTTTTGCAATCAGATCAATGACTTTTTCTTTGAGCGCTTCGGTTTCTGTGGCGGAGATGCTCTGCCGCACGGCTTTTTCAGCCCATTTTTCATTGCGTTTGCGCTTCTGGGCAATGCTTCGGATATATGCTGCCATGTCGTTGGTGATTTTTTCAGACATGGTTTTACTGCCGTCTTTGCCGTCAATATTGACCGGATGTGCCGCACCGATATTTGTACCGGGAGCCATAGCCGCAATGTCCGCCGCCAGCGTGATCATCACGCCCGCAGATGCGGCTCTTGCACCGGACGGCGCGACATAAACTATCACCGGCACAGTGCTGGCATACATGGACATCACAATGTCGCGCATGGAGTCCACCAGCCCGCCCGGTGTGTTCAATTCGATAATGACACAAGCTGCCTCTTCTGACGATGCCTGCTCAAGTCCCTGCTTTATAAAATCCGCCACACCCGGCGTAATCGCATCGCTGATTTGAATGACATAAATATCGTGTTTGCCTGCAAAAAGCATCTGAGGACAGATTATCAGCCACGCTGAGATGAAAAACAAATATGCTCTGTATTTTGTCATCATATAAAAACCATAATGTAAAATTCGGATAAAAGTCAATATTTTTCGATCTATGCCGCCAATCAAAACAAAAAAGAATCATCTATCCCGATATAATTTCTTGTTGAATTTTAAGGCAATTTAGCATATCTGTAAATGATCGCTATCTTCCTTAATCTTATGTTATAGGAGGGCAATATGATGAAGCGTTTTATCGCATTTTTTCTGATAACAATAATAGCGGCAGCATATTCACACGCTGCTGAAACAATTCATAAATCTGATGTCAGCCTATTTGAAAAAAGGTTTGAAAAAATCAGCGTGGCAGTTTTCAAAGACTTACACCCTTTCTGTTTTCAGGATGAACACGGTGAAAACAAAGGCGTTATGATTGATATATGGAAACTGTGGTCTGAAAAAACAGGCATTTCTATCAAATTTCTTCCCGGAAAGGCAAAAGAACTGACAGAGATGGTTCTTAACGGTCAGGCAGATGCTCATGCGGGCATGATTCGCTCTGCCGAGCGGGAGCAGCTCTTTGATTTTGCACATTCTCCGGTTTCCCGTCAAAGCTCGACATTTTTTTATCACAAGAGCATTTTCGGGATAAAAACGCTTCAGGACCTTGCCGGATTTAAAATCGGTATTGTGAAAGGACGATATTCGGAAGAATTTGTTCGGAAAAATTTGCCCGAAGCTACGCTGTCATTATATCCCACCATGTCAGAATTGGCAGATGCGGCAGAGAAAGGGGAAATCCGGATAGTTATCGGACTGATTGAAAATATCCGCTGGCTGTTCAGAAATCGGGGAATACTTTCCGAATTTCACGTCAATCAGGTAACGCCGCTGTTCACGGATAATCTTTGTTCAGCGGTGAAAAAAGGAAATTGCGATCTTGCCGACATCATTGAACAGGGTATGGCAATGATTACGCCGGAAGAACGGGCGGCTATTGAGCGGAAATGGCTGGGCGGATCCGAAGCCAAAACCAAAGATACGCTGATAATTGCGATGGGCAGCGACTATCCGCCGCTGTTTTTTGTAAATGAACAGGGCGAACCTGCCGGGCTGTTTGCGGATATCTGGCGGCTGTGGTCGCAAAAAACCGGACAGAATATTGAGTTCCATCCTGACACCTTCAACGGAGCAGTTGAGCATCTCAGAAATGGCAAAGCCGATATTCATATCGGGCTGCTCAAGTCGCGTGAACGCGAAACATGGATGGATTTTTTTGAAACCCTGTACGAATCTCCGATGAGCCTCTTTTTCCCAATCCGGCATGGCAGATTTTCAAATATCGCCGAGCTTTCCGGTCATCGTGTCGGTGCGCTTAGGGGAAGTGCTGCCGAACAACTCTTAAAAGATAACTATCCGAATATCGCTATGGTATCTTATGAATCACTTCAACAGATGATTTTGGCAGCGCGGGACGGAAACATTCATGCGTTTGTCTCGGTTTCGGTTATTACAAAGGAGTTAATTTCCCGGCTCGGTTTGTCCGGTGAGTTTGAAAGTACGGGAGAACCCCTTTT
>DYRC01000180.1 GCA_020718925.1 Desulfonema limicola | reverse complement strand
ATGCGCGAAATAACCGCGTTCAGAAATTTGATTCCAAAGGAAATTTTATTGAGACATTCGGAACTTACGGAACCAAAGATAAGGACTTTGACTGGCCTTTGGGTATAGCCATAGATGATAAAGGCGCGATTTATGTATCAGAAATGAAAAATAATCGCGTTCAGAAGTTCAATAAAGACGGAAGCATTGAAAAATGGGGAAGTTTGGGCAGCGGAAGCGGGCAATTTAATACGCCGGATGGCATAGCGATAAGCAGCAGCGGATATATGTATATTGCGGATTCCCGAAATGATCGGATTCAGAAATTCACGCATAGCGGGTTGTTTGTCAGTAAATGGGGCAGAGGCGGCGAAAATAAAGACCTTGCTTCGCCGGATGGGATTGCCATAGCCAAAAACGGCGATATTTATGTTGCAGATACCGGCAATAACAGCATAAAAAAATTCAATGCAAACAGAGATTTTATCAAAGTATTTGAGGGTAAGTTTTACTCGCCGTATCGCATTACGATTGACTATGAAGGACATGTTTATGTGGCTGATTCAGGCAACGATCAGATTCAGAAATTCGATGCTGATGGAAATTTTCTGCTCAAATGGGGCGGATACGGCGATAAAGAATCTCAATTCAGCCGTCCTTACGGAATTGCGACAGACAGTATCGGCAATGTGTATGTTGCAGATCAGGGAAATTATCGCATTCAGAAATTTGATAAAACCGGGAAATATCTGACACAATTCGGGGTAAAGGGAACCGAACCCGGGCAATTCAATCAGCCCGAAGGCATAGGAATAGATTCAAACGACAATATTTATGTGGCAGATACGCAGAATCACCGCATTCAGAAGTTTGATAAAGACTTAAAGTTTGTTATTGAATGGGGAACCAAAGGCAGCAAAGCCGGAGAGTTTGATCTGCCCAATGCGGTAACAATTGACGCTGACGGCAATGTTTATGTATCTGATATGAAAAACTGCCGGATTCAGAAATTCGGATTTATAAACGGAAAACCGGAGCTGCTTTCGATATTCGGAGAAGAAGGCTCTTATCCGGGACAGATGAAATATCCGGGAGACATCGCCATAGATGCTGACGGCAAGCTTTACATTGCCGATAATAATAACCATCGCATTGAGGTATTCAAAAAAAAAGAAGATGAAAAACTTACCAAAGCGATTATTGTGGCAGGCGGCGGACCGTATTCAGGCAACAAGTTGTGGGATTCCACAAGAATAGCCGCCAATTTTGCCTATCAGGTGCTGAATTATCAGGGAATCGGCAAGGAAAATATCCGCTATTTTTCGGAAGATAATGCCGATCTGGACAACAACGGCAAAGCTGACGACATCTTCGGCATTCCTTCGGCTAAAAATCTTGCGGATGCTATTTCATGGGCAAAAGACGCGGATACGCTGGTGTTATACATCACGGATCACGGCGGAAAAGAAACTTTCCGCATGAGCATTTCGGAAAATCTGAATGTCTCGGATCTGGCAACATGGCTTAATCAGTCTCAAAGCGAAAAATCCAAAGACATCATTTTTGTCTATGATGCGTGTAATTCCGGGACATTTCTCGCGCCGCTCTCATCTGTCTCATCTCCCCGTATCCTGATTACCAGCACAGAAGGAGCGCAGGATGCGTATTTTATCGCGCAGGGCATGGTGTCTTTTTCAGGCTTTTTCTGGACAGAGATATTCAGAGGCAGCACGGTAACATCGGCATTCGATTCTGCTCAGAACTCCGTGAAAGATATTGTGAAAGTTCAGATTCCCGCAATGACCAGTAACGGCATTCTGCCTGAAAAAATTATCGGCAACGGAACCGAAAGAAAAGGCGATATGCCGGTGATTGAAAATATCCCGGATTCTGCAAAAATCCGCGTCAGAATTACGGATGCGGACGGCGTCGGACGGGTCTGGGCAGTGATGAAGCCTGCAAATTCCGTACAGATCGGAACCGGAAGCACGGTAACAGACCTGCCTTCGGCGGATCTGCTCCCGATAGGAAATGGCGAATATTCAACAGATTATAACAGTTTTGGTTCGGGTGAGATGGTCATTTATGCCAGAGATAATCTCGGCAATACGTCAGTTATGCCGGTTATCGGCGGCTCATCTTTGCGGCGCAAAGCAATCATTGTTTCGGGAACCGGCACATCTGCATTGAAAAACGCGGATGCTGCCTGTAACGCTCTGAAACTTCAATGGTATTCAGATACGGATATTATTTTTATGGCGCCGCCCGATTCTCAGGTCAGTTGCAAGAAACCGGACAGCGAGGCAAATTCTGCCAATCTGAAAAATGCTCTTGTAGATATGCTGAATACTCAGGATGTTACGCTTTACATGACCGGCGCGGGCAGCAGCGGATATTTCCGAATAAATTCAAAAGAATATATGGCTGTCAGCAGTCTGAAGCAATGGCTTGATACATTGCAGATTCCGGGAAAACTTGTCGTGATATATGATGCGGATTATTCGCAGAGTTTTGCAGCTTCCACATCTGGAAAAGACCGGATTTTCATATCTTCATCCGAACAGATGGCATTTTTCGGAGATAATATCTCATTTTCCGCGTTTTTCTGGAATTCTGTGGGAAATGGTGCGAGCGTGAAAAAAGCATTCACAGATGCCAAAAACGCGATAGGCTTTCTTTCAACCGCAACGCCCCAGATAAGCGATAGCAGCAGTATTGCGGCATCCTATTACATCGGCAACGGAATTAAGATGGCTGATTCTGTTGCGGTTACGCCGGATATCACGCTTGCGGGACAGACATCTTCGCCGATCTGGCTTGAAGATACTGCCGGAAATATCGTTCAGGCGTATGCCATGATTACCAAGCCCTGCATCAATGATCTGAGCTGCAACGCGGAAAAACTTGTTCTGTCTCTGAAAGATGGCAGATATGAAGGAACTTACAATAAATTCGGAAATTTCGGAACATATCATGTTTCTCTTTATGGCATGGATAAAAACGGGAACATGCTTGTCAGCAAAGACATGACGGTTTTTCAGTCGGTCGGCGATGATATTTATGAATCTGATAACAGCCTGTATTCTGCTAAAAATATAAACATCAATGACGCCGCGCCGCAGGAGCATAATTTTTTCAGAGCCGGGGATGAGGATTGGATTAAATTTTACGGACTTGCCGGACAGACTTACACCATCAGGGCGGGCAGACTCGGAAAAGACTGTTATCCGGTCATCGAATTGCGGGATATAAATTATAACATTCTGAAAACATGGAAAACTTCGACTCTGCATGAGGATATTGCTCAGGAATGGAAATGTCTATATGATGGCGTGTATTATCTGAGGATTTACAATGAGAAAACCGGGCAGGATACGGGTTATCATCTTGAAATTTATACGCCGACTGCGGCATTTGCAGGATATGTATCCGGCAATATAACAGATGAGAGCGGAAATCCGGTCGGAGATGCACAGATAAAAACCGATGCGAACGGTTCCGCGCTGAGTTATGCGGATGGGATGTATCTGATCAATCAGCCTGCCGGGAGTAAGATAACCGTAACCGTAGCGGTTCCGGGCTATTATCAGACAACACAGACGATTTCTGTGCCGGAAAGCGGGATAGCATCTCTGAATTTCAAGCTGACGCCGATTCCTCCGCCCCCGGTTGAAATTCCGTATCAGCCGCCCACACCCGAAGACCGCGGATCAATCGCTGTAAGAGAAGATCTTACGCTGAATATCTGCGCCCGGTATCGCGGGCTGACATTCGGACTGACCATGACCTTTGCGCCCAATCCTCACGGACTGAGCGGCGTATTCTGGAAAGCCGATCCCGCCACTCTGAAGCAGATTCAGAGCAGTTCCCCTGCCTGCATTGATGTGGGCGATGATCTGAAAATGAATATCCGCGCCGAATATCGCGGAATCGGATATACTTTTCCGATGTCTTTTTATCCCTATCCGAATGCCGCATCTGCTTCCGAATTTTTCTGGAAGGCGGATCCGGCTTTGCTGAGGGTGGTTTACTGACCTAACCCCCCAGCCCCCCTTCCCTGAAAGGGAAGGGGGGATTCTCCTCTCTCCGTTCCCGGGGAGGGGCAAGGGGTATTCTCCGAAAATCTGTGTAATAAATTCAGATTACCTGCATAATAGGAATTAAGGATATTCTGTCTCTTCCTTCAGGGAGAGGCATTTCTGAGACAGTCAAAGGAGAAAAAGATGAAAACTATCAGCAGATTAGGGGCAATGTTCGGCAGATTTATCATCGGCTTCGGAATGATGATTATGATTCCGGCTATGGCATTCAGTGCGCCGCCGGTAAATGATAATTTTATCATCAACTCGGTTTATCCCTCAAATGGAACTGTGGGGAAAAATCTGCCTATCACGATTAAAGGCAGCGGATTTGATGCAAACACAAGGGTTTCGATGAGCATTGATGTAGGAAATAACAAAGCGATTATCGGTTCTGTGAAAACTCCCGGTAGTGCCAACTCTGTCGCATTATCAGCTACAGCAGCTTATGTAGCGGATTGTGAGTATAACTATAAAGACGGGCAGTATTATGGCAGCTTGCAGGTGATTGATATAAGTAATCCGAAAAAAACGAAAATCATAGGTTCCGTAAATATACCGGGTTGCGCCACCGGAGTTTCTATATCAGCTTCAAGAGCTTATCTGACAGCTCGGTTGCAGGATGTCGGCAGTTTACATGCTATTGACATCAGCGATCCTAAAAATCCTAAGATTATCGGATATACAGAGATGCCGGATGGTGCAAACGGAGTCACGGTATCAGGTAATTGGGCTTATGTAGTGGATAGTATAGGCTTAAAGATAGTTGACCTGAGTAATCCTGAAAAACTCAGAATCGTAGGAGCAGTGCGGACGCCGGGTTCTGCCTTACAGGTTTCAATATCCGGTTCAATAGCTTATGTATCTGATAGTACAGACGGCTTACAGGTGATTGACATCAGCGACCCTGAGAATCCCAAAATTATCGGGTCTGTTGGGAGTGGATGGTTGTCATACGGACTTTCAATATCAGGTACAATAGCTTATGTAGTAGCCCATGTATCTTTAAATGTGGTTGATGTCAGCGATCCTCAGAATCCTGAAATTATCGGCGATTCAACAGGTACGGGATATTTAAAATCCGGAGTTTCCGTATCAGGTTCAAAAGCTTATGTAAAGACAGATATCGGAGGCTTACAGGTATTTGATGTCAGTAATCCCTCAAATCCTGAAATGATCGGATGGGTTAATACATACAAACAACTCGGAGGTGTTTCGTTATCAGGTTCCATAGCTGTATCAGGTTCATTATTGTATGTTGCAGATTCAGATGGCGGTTTAAAGGTAATTGATGGTAATCTTATAAATTCCGATACAATCGGATCGTTGCCGATAGAGGATTTTCCTCATTACCGAGGAGTTCCGTTATCAGATTCCTTGGTTTGTAAGACTGAAGATCAGGAATTACAGATAATTGATCTCAGTGATTCTTCAACTCCCAAAGTCATAAGCTCAATAAAAATGCCGGGTCACGCAACTGAAGTTTCAGTATCAGGTTCCACAGCTTATGTAGCATGGGAATCATGGGCAGATTCGACCGGAGGCTTACAGATAATTGATGTGAGCAATCCGGCAAATCCGAAAATCATCGGTGCTGTGAATATACCTCGTGGTTATGCTTGGAGTGTTTCAGTATCAGGCTCCGTAGCTTATGTAGCGGTTGCTTCTGATATTGTCGGTGTCGGAGATCAAGGCTTGCAGATATTTGATGTGAGCGAATCAGAAAATCCGAAAATCATCGGTGCTGTGGATATGCCGTATGGTGCTGGCGCTGTTGCAGTATCAGGTTCCGCAGCTTATATAGCGTCCGGCGATGGCGGCTTACAGGTGATTGATGTCAGCAATCCCAAAATTCCCAAAATCATCCGCTCAGTGCAGATAAGTGGTGGTTTCTACAAGTTTTTATTGTTAAATTCAATTATTTATACAGAATCATTTCTTGAAGGCATACAGATAGTTGATGTGAAGAATCCTTTCAATCCTGTAATTATCGGAACAATAGGAGGAGGGATAGAAACATACGGCATTGCCATAAAGGGAAACAATGCCCTTATCAAAAGCCCTGACGGGGTGTTAGTTGTTCCTTTGCCGGTCGAAGTCAAGCCCACGCTGATTAATGACAAAACGCTTTCCGTAACGCTGCCAAGCCCGCAGATTCCCGGAAATTACACCATCCGGGTATTCAGCAATAACGACGATTATGCCGAACTCATCGGCGCGGTAACATTCGATATGCCCGGAGTTGTGAGCGGTCAGATTACCGATATTTACGGCAATCCGATTCCGGGTGCGATGATAAGAACAGCGAATCAGGATTCTGTGTTAAGTCAGGCGGATGGGACATACCGGCTGAACTGCGAGCCGGGAAAGAATATCATCACGGTTGCAGTTGCCGGATATTATGAAATGCAGCAGATGATTTCTGTGCCGAAAAGCGGGGCAGCCTCCCTGAATTTCAGGCTGACGCCGATAACTTCTTATGATTCATGGTATGAACCGCCGTCATATCAGCCCACGACCGAAGATCGCGGATCAATCGCTGTAGGAGATGATCTGACCCTGAATATCTGCGCCCGGTATCACGGGCTGACATTCGGCTTGACCATGAACTTTGCACCGAATCCGCACGGACTGAACGGTGTATTCTGGAAAGCCGATCCTGCCACTCTGAGGCAGACTCTGAGCAATTCCCCCGCCTGCATTGATGTGGGCGATGATCTGAAAATGAATATCCGCGCCGAATATCGCGGAATCGGATATACTTTTCCGATGTCTTTTTATCCCTATCCGAATGCCGCATCTGCTTCCGAATTTTTCTGGAAAGCAGACCCGGCTTCGCTTAGAGTGATTTACTGATTCACCGCCCCGCTTAGGATTCCGATTCGGGGCAGCTATCGGTTTTATCAGGAAAATGCCGCGGATCCGGTCAATGCCTGTCCTACAATCAGCTTGTGGATTTCGTGAGTGCCTTCATAAGTATAGACGCTTTCAAGATTACAGATATGCCGCATGATATGATACTCCAGAGAAATTCCGTTCGCTCCGAGAATGCTTCTTGCGGTTCGGGCAGATTTCAAGGCTTCGGAAACATTATTCATTTTGGCAAGAGAAATATGACGGTGATCGCATCTGCCTTCATCTTTAAGTCTGCCGATATGAAGCACAAGCAGTTGACCTTTTACGATTTCTGTCATAATTTTTACCAGCTTGTCCTGCGTCAGTTGAAATGCGGCAATGGGTTTATTGAATTGTTTTCTGGTTTTGGCATATTTCAAGGCAATGTCATAACACGCGGATGCCGCGCCCATAACTCCCCATGCAATACCATACCGGGCTTCATTCAGACACATCAGCGGAGATTTCAATCCGCTGGCTTTAGGCAGAATATTTCGTTCCGGTACGCGGACATTGTTCAGGTAAAGCGTCGAAGTTACTGACGCTCTGAATGACACCTTTTTTTTAATTTCTTCGGATTCAAAACCGGGCATCCCTTTTTCGACAAGAAACCCTTTGATTCCTTCATCGGTTTGCGCCCATATAATCGCAACATCGGCGATAGAACCATTGGTAATCCACATTTTGCTGCCGTTGATGACCCAATCTCCGCCATCTTTTTCTGCCCATGTTTTCATGCTGCCCGGATCAGAGCCGATATCCGGTTCGGTCAGCCCGAAACAGCCGATTTTTTCCCCTTTTGCCATTGCGGGCAGCCATGTTGTTTTCTGCTCTTCTGAGCCGAATGTGAAAATCGGATACATGACCAGAGAACTCTGAACTGATACAAGGCTTCTCAGCCCGCTGTCTCCGCGTTCCAGTTCCTGACAGACCAAACCGTAGAGAACATTTGTTCCTCCGGGACAATCATATCCGTCAATCTTCATTCCGAACAGCCCCAAATTGCCCAATTGGGGGATCAGATCAAGGGGAAATGTGGCATTTTCGTAATGTTCATCAATCACCGGCATAAATTCTTTCTGAACAAATTTTTTAACTTCATCACGGGTCAGGCGTTCTTCCTGAGTGAGAAGATGATTGATGTCAATAAAATCTGACGCATGGGGTGTCGGCATGTTTGTTTCTCCTTTATCGGGGATAAGTATTCGTCATTATGTGATTGGGTATTTATCATCTGAACTTCACGAAGGTCAACGGATAATCATCTTTTAACTCACCTTACGCAGTAATTTTCAAAGGCTGTAATTTTTGCAGTTCCGAAAAAGCA
>DYRC01000179.1 GCA_020718925.1 Desulfonema limicola | reverse complement strand
ACTATTGTTTCATCAGGCATCTCGAATCCTTACGAGAAATAATTATTGACATTTTATTCATATTGATTGTAACGATAGAAATAAAAACTGTCAACGGAAATTCAGTCAATGAGAAGCTTTGAATATGATCAGCGTAATTTTCCTCTTACGGTTTCTCTCATCACCTCAACCGGCGCGGTTTTCCCTGTCCATAATTCAAACTGAAATACGCCCTGATACACAAACATCGCAAGCCCGTCAATTATCGTGCAGCCGTTTCCTTCAGCTTCTTTCAATAAGCGGGTTTTCAATGGGTTATAGACAATATCCATGACCGCTGTTTCAGATCGGATGGCTTGTTCGGAAATCGGCGTTGTGTCAATATTCGGCGTCATGCCGAGCGGCGTGGTATTAATCAGAATGTCATACTTCAGGGTTCTGATTTCTGATAAAGGACAAAACTCCGCCCCGATGTCTTTTGCCAATTTTTCGCCTTTATCGGTGGAGCGATTCACAATAATAGCCTTGCCACGCTCCTGTTTAACGCCGAATCCGATTGCCCGCGCCGCGCCGCCCGCGCCGATAATTGCTACTGTTTTGCCGCTGATTCCGGTCTTTTCTTTCAACGCGGAAATTGCCCCAAGCCAATCGGAATTATAGCCTTTTAATTTGCCGTTCTGATTGACAATCGTATTCACCGCGCCGATGTTTTCAGCCATGTCGTCAATTTCATCCAAACATTCCATGACTGAAACTTTGTGCGGAATGGTAATGCTCACGCCCCGGATTCCCAAAGCCCGGATAGCATTTATGCCTGCCCGGATGTCTTTTATCTGAAAAGCAAGATATGCCGCATCATAGCCGATATGAGCAAATGCCGCGTTGTGCATGAGGGGGCTTAAACTGTGCGATACCGGATCGCCGAATACGCCGTATAACTCTGTTGAAGAACTTATCATATCATTATCCATTCAATCGTTTTTTGCATAAGAACTGAGATAAACTATAACACATTTCAAAGTTTTCAGAAATCATAATTCGGGAAAAATCATAAGTCTTAATAAATTTTAAAAAATGCAGGAACATCATTTAAGAAAAAGCCCTTGACTTGTGTTTGATGAATACGATATTGAAACTGAATTAAAAAAGGAGATAATGTATGAGATTGAATATTATAGCAGCATTATTGATAGTACTGTTTTCTGTCAATAACGCAATGTGTCAGGAAAGCGCACCGGCTCTGAAAGACAATACCTTTATCATGGCATTTATCAGACCGGAAACTCAGTATTTGGGGAAATGGCAGAGATTGATTCACACAGAGGTTTTCAGGCGTCTTGGCATAAAAGTCGAATTCAGAGATTATCCGCCGAAACGAGCCGATATTGAAACAGACGCCGGTAATGTGGATGGGCAGCCCGGAAGAATTTATCAGTATGCAGATGCACATCCGAATCTTATAAGGGTTGAAGAATTTATTTTCGATATGAATTTTTCTGCGTTTGCCGTGCAGGATTCCATACCGCAACTGAAGGGCTGGGAGAGTCTCAAAGGAACAAACTATCGCGTTGACTACACACGCGGCATCAAAATATTTGAGAACAACCTGCCAAAGATTGTTAAAAAGGAAAATCTTTCGGATGTAGCAGAACCGGCTCAAGGCTTAAAAAAATTAGTTTCAGGCAGAACTGATTTGTTTGCGGAAGAAGAATCTACCGTGCTTACATTGCTGCAAACACCTGAATTCAGAGACAGGAAAATCCGAATCGTGGGTGTTATGGAATCTGTTCCTTTTTACCCATGTCTGCATAAAAAACATGCTGCCTTAGCTCCGAAAATGGCGGAGATTATCAAAGCCATGAAAGCGGAAGGATTGATAGAGAAGTATCGCATTGAAGTTGATAAGGAATTCGGAATTGTAAAATAACAGAGAAATTTACCACTCAATTGAGAGGATAATAAAAATGAACATCCCTATCACCATTGAGTTACCTGAAACGGTCTTTTCAGCTTTACGCAGAAGTCCGGTTGAGTTCGTTGATGAGATGCGGCTGGCTGCTGCCGTGAAATGGTATGAAATGCAATCGGTTTCGCAGGCAAAAGCGGCTGAAATCGCCGGTGTCAGTCGTCATGCCTTTTTGGAAGCATTAGCCCGATTCGGTGTTTCTCCGTTTCAGATAACGCCGGAAGAATTGCTTGAGGATGTATCGCGTGACTAGAAAATGGGTTTTCAATACTTCGCCGATTATTCTGCTTGCAAAAATTTCTTTGATAGACCTGATCCCGTCTATGTGTTCCGAATGGATTATTCCAAGCGGTGTTGCACAGGAAATTCAGGCAGGGAGCAATAATGATCCGGCTAAAATATGGGTTGAACGATACGGAAAAAAGTGGATAAAAAATATTTCACAGATTGAGCCGGCAATAGCAGCTTGGGATTTGGGTTTGGGTGAAAATCATGTATTGTCTTGGTGTTATCAAAACTGCGGTTATGAGGCGATTATTGATGACGGGTTAGCGAGAAAATGCGCGTTAAGCCTGCAAATACCTTTACGCGGTGTTTTGGGAGTTATTTTGCTGGCTAAAAAAGATCAACGAATTAATGAAATCAAGCCTTTTTTGAATAAGTTAATCAGGTTTGGATTCAGAATTGACAAAAAAATTTTGAAAACCGCTTTGGAATGGGCAAATGAAGATTAAATCGGTATGAGATTCTCTTTCAAATATAACAGAAGCTATTCAAGGCTTGAAAAAATTAGCTTCAGGCAGAATTGCGGGCGTGATGGAATCCGCGCCCACATATCCGTATCTGCATAAAAAACACGCTTCTTTAGCTCCCAAAATGGCTGAAATTATCAAAACCATGAAAACAGAAGGATTGATAGAGAAGTATCGCATTGAAGTTGATAAGGAATTCGGTATTGTAAGGAAATAGGGAAATGAATATATCTCGCTTGGGATTGCCTGTGAAAGTTATCGTTATTGCGGTTACAGCGATAACTTTCATGACTATGTTTTTCGGTATATACAGATTTCGGAATGAATCATCAGTCTTGTACCGTGATTTGAATGAAAAAATGCAAAACAGAATCGTGCTTTTAGTTCCGAGTCTGAAAAAGCCTCTTTTTGATTATGATGAACAGGCAGTAAAAGATATTCTTCTGCCTCAGATGGAAGACAAAGCAATTATCGGTCTGTTTATTTCAAATAAAGACAAGGTATTATTCGGATTTATACGAAATGAGACCGGAAATATTGTTCCTTCTGATAAATTGCCTTCCGAGAAAGACCATATTCTAAAAAAAGAGGTCATCAAAAGCTCGTATAATGCAGAACTCGGAGTTCTGAGTGTCTATGGGACAGAGATACATGTCCGGGATGTCCTGAAGAAACGGGCTGTCAACACTCTGGCAGAACTGATTATCATCAATATTCTGATTGCTGCGATACTTTATTTTTTTATGCGGGCGATACTGATAACGCCTTTGAAGCAGATGATCATTGAGATGAAGAATATCTCAAAACAAGTCAGCACAGCTTCGGATCAGGTTGCATCCGCAAGTCAGGACACCGCATCCGGCGTTTCCCAACAAAATATTATCATTGAAGAAAGTTCTTCTTCTCTTGAAGAAATTTCCTTAACAGCAAAACAGAATGCCGATAATGCAGATAAATCAAATATATCGGCAAAAGAGACCGGCATAGCGATTGACAAGTTGAGCGGGACAATGAGTAAACTGACCGGTTCTATGACGGACATCTCGGCAGCAAGTGAAAAAATTTCCAAAATCATCAAGTTAATCAATGAAATCGCTTTTCAGACCAATCTGCTGGCGTTGAATGCCGCGATTGAAGCTGCCCGCGCCGGAGAGTCAGGCGCAGGATTTGCTGTTGTGGCGGATGAAGTCCGATCTCTTGCAGGCAAAGCCTCAGTTGCTGCAAATAATATCGGCTCTCTTATCGAAGAATCGGTTCAGAAAGTCAGAACCGGAACAGAACTGGTTCATCTCAGCGAGATTGCATTTTCCGAAGTGGCGCAGAACGCAAAAAAAATCTCAGGAAATATTCAGGAAATTACAAGCGCATCATCAGAACAGACGCGAAGAATCGGATATGTTTATGAAAAAATGAGCGAAAGCCGAAAGGTTATTCAGCAGCATTCGGCGTATGCTGAGGAAAATGCCGCAATATCTCAGGAACTCAATTCTCATGCGGAAGAGATGGATCGGATTGTCGAAAATCTGATTAAGCTGGTGGATATAAATATCGGATAGAAAATCTTATATAGATTGGCATTCCATAGATATAAATAAAATTCTTCAATCCTGATTCAGAGATCAGCTTCAAATTCCTGAAATTTCAATTAAATCTTCGATTCAAACCTGATAGGCAAACTTTTAAATATAGAAATTCTTGCAATCAGGACGAATCTGTCATATATAGACACTGACTATTGACAGACACCGAATGATAGGTGATTTTATGATAAAGAAATTCGCATTTTTTTTTCGATTAAAAGCGGTGATAGGTTTGCTGCTGATTTCCGGGAGCTTTTATATTGCCGAATGTAGGGCGGCTGACAAAATTCCGATCTGTTTTTACAGTTCGGAAACCAATATCAACAATTTCAAATCGCTGAAAATGGAATTTGACGCTTATCTTTCCAAATTCGGTTCTTATGAATTTCAGCCTTTTGACAACCGGGAGAACTTTGAAAAGCACATCAGAGACCAGAAAAAAATTGTGATCTTAGTGTCAGGATGGCATTATGGCAAAATCCGCAATCAGTATTCTCTCAAGCCTTTGCTGGTCGGCATTCTGAATGGCAAAAACTTTCAAAAAAGAATTTTGCTGTCCGGAGAAAAAACACCGGACATGGATGCGGCGATGAAAGGCTCGATAGCCTCTTCGGGCAATGCGGAATATACGAAAAGTATTCTCCGGGAAATCCTAAGCAAAAAAGACGCGGCAGATTCGGTAAGAATCCTGACAGTTCCCAAGGATGTGGACGCGCTGATGTCTGTGGGCTTTGATATGGCAAAAGCCGCGCTGACTACGGAATCCGCGTTCAACACCTTGAAGACGCTTGATCCGATTTTGCATAAGAAATTGAAAATATTGGCAGAAGGTAAAGAATCTCTTTTGCCTATACTGGCATCCCCGCAGGAGTTTGTTCAGGAATCTGAAAAAATTGTGAACATCCTTAAAAACATGCCTAAAGATTCCGCCGGAATGAATATTATAAAGATGCTGGATCTGGATGGCTTCAAACCCTTTGATCCTTCTTCTGACGATTCAAAATTGGAGGGCTAAATGAGACTTGGTAAAACGATAACGCTTGTATTGACAGTTTATTTTCTTTTCCTGCCTCTGATGTCTTTCGGAGCGGAGAAATCAAAAATTCTGCTCATAAATTCCAACGCCTCAGTGGAAAAATATAAGGTGGTGCAGGATGAATTTAAAAAAAATATCTCTGTGCCGACCATTGAGGTGAATCTGGAAACTATCAGAGGAGAAGATATTGAAAATATCACATCTCATGATGCAAAACTGGTCTATTGTATCGGATCAAAAGCATATTCTTTTGCGGTCAAATATTTCGGCAATAAGGAAATTATTTTTTCCTCTATTCTCAATTATCGCCGTCTGATATTGACGCCCAAGACTTATGGCATATCCAATGAGCCTCATCCCAGAATGCCCGCGTATATATCGTGTTCCATTTTTCCGACCGTCAAACGGATCGGCATGTTGTATTCCAAAGAATATACGACGCAATGGTTTGAGAGCATTCGGGATCAGGCAAAAGAGTTGGAAATTGAAATTATCGGCAAGGTGGTCTCCGATCCCAAAGATACCGAACCGTTTTTAAAACAATTGCTTGGAACTTGTGATGCAATCTGGCTGATTTCGGATCCGCTGGTTGTCCCGGAGGAAAAATATCTGCTGAATATGTTAAAGCTTTGCGATACGCATAAAAAGCCGGTTTTTTCCTATAATGAAACATTTGCAGAACTTGGCGCGGTTCTGATTGTATCCGTAGATGATCCCACCATCGGAAGGCAGGCGGCAGATATGGCATCCGGCTTGCTTTCAACCCAGAAAAACAGTGAAAAAGTACAATTTCCGGCAGGCTCTCAGGTTATCCTGAATCTGAAAAAAGCCAAAGAATACGGATTGGAGTATAATCAGAATGCGTTGGGTGTTGTCAACACGATTATCAAATAAAGGAGAAGCAGGTGAACGGCGATAAAATTTCGACCATACGGAGCATCAGATGGAAACTGATGACGACGATAACGCTTCTGATGATCGGTGTGCTGGCAGTAGTAACGTCTTCTGATATTTTATCACAAAAGAATCTGATGGAAGACGAGCTTGAAAAACGGATTGCGTTGATGAAGGAAAACCTGATTGAGCGCGGAAAAAATTTTACAAAGAGTTTGTCGCAGCAGGTTGAAAAAGACATTGCCTCGTTTAATTTTTCAGGTGTGATAGAAAGTGTCAATAATGCTGTAAAAGGCAATAAAGATATTAAATACGCCATATTGACGGATTTATCCAATACGGTGTATGTGCATACGCTCAAGCCGAATCTGGTGCGAACTCAGTTGAGCGGAGATGCTGATAAACGGGCTGTCAGTCAGAAAGCAATGTCTGTCGCGGAATACACAGAAGAAAATCAAGCTGTTGTCGAAGTTATTCTTCCGATTCAGATCAGCGTAACTCCGTGGGGCGTGTTCAGAGTTAGTTTCAGCTTGGAAAATCTTGATAAAGAAATCGGGGCGTCAAAATCTCAGATCAGAAATCAGATTGAAAGCATGATTCTGAAAGCCTGTCTCACCTCTCTTGCCGTCATGGCAATATGTTTTATTATTGTGTTGATACTGTCCAGCCGATTTACAAGTCCTCTGATTAAGCTCACGCATTCTGCCAAAGAACTTTCTTTGGGAGATTTTACGCAGACAATTAAAATCGATCAGAAAGATGAGATCGGCATTCTTGCCAAAACCATGAATCAGATGGTGTCAAGCCTTTCCGAAATTATCCGGAAAAATATTTTAACCTCGCAAACCCTATCTGACGCATCTTCTGATCAGAGAACGTCTTTGGAAGAAGTTGCGGCATTGCTTGAAGAAATGTCTTCCATGACACAGCAGAATGCTCAGAATGCCAATCAGGCGGACGCATTGATGAAAGAAAGCAATGGCGTGGTCAGCAAAGCAAATGTCTCCATGAACCGGCTTACGACCTCGATGAACGAAATTTCTGTGGCAAGCAAAGAGATTTTCAAGATTGTAAAAACCATTGATGAGATTGCGTTTCAGACCAAAATGCTCGCATTGAACGCCTCAATTGAAGCCGCAAGAGCCGGAGAAGCGGGCGCAGGATTTGCGGTGGTTGCTGAAGAGGTGAAAAGTCTGGCAACGCGATCCGCGGATGCTGCAAGGAATACTGCCAATCTGATTGAAGAAACAGATCGGAAAGTCAGGGAAGGTTCCGAATTTGTGAACAGCGCAAATGAGGGCTTTAAAGAAGTTGAACTGAACGCATCCGAAGTTGCCGAACTCGTCAGTCAGATTTCACAGGCATCTAACGAACAGAACCAGCGTATTCGTCAGATTAACGAGTCTGTAAACAGAATGAATACAGTAACTCAGCGAAACGCCGAGAACGCTGAGGAATTAGCTGCGTCCATGTCGTTATTCAAAGTGAATGCTTAAATCAGCTATGAATCTGATACTGAATGACATCCGCCAAATTCTTCAGCAAGCCCGCAACAAAGCCTATACCGCCGTGAATTTTGCTATGACAGAGGCTTACTGGCATATCGGCAGGCGCATTGTTACAGAAGAGCAGCAAGGCGGAATCCGAGCTGAATACGGCAAGCAGATCATCAAAGAACTTTCCAAACACCTATCCGCCGAATTTGGAAAAGGTTTTTCAGAAGCAAATATCAAAAATTTCCGTCAGTTCTATCTTACATTTGCTGAAAATGAAATTCGCTACACACTGCGTAGCGAATTGAGTTGGAGTCATTACCGCCTGATTATGCGTGTGAAAAATCCCTCTGCACGTAAATACTATATCGCCGAAACTGCCGAACAGAACTGGAGTACCCGGCAATTAGAGCGGAATATCAATAGCTTATATTATGAAAGGATTCTTTCCACCCATAATAAAGAACTTGCGTTGATGCAGCAGGAAAAAATGCAGAAAACAGTTCCCGCCGATTTCATCAAAGACCCATATATATTGGAATTTCTGGGATTGGAAACCCCGCCGGGCTTTTCTGAGAAAGAATTT
>DYRC01000178.1 GCA_020718925.1 Desulfonema limicola | reverse complement strand
ATTGTGGATCACACAAATTGCTATCAATAAAATCAATCCAAGTGCGTAACTCCTATATAATTCAGACTCAGTCTGCGAGAGAACCATGCCCCTCACAGAACCCGCCGTGCGGACAGGTAAAAATAGGCGAGATAATTCCGCACTGCGGTGTTCCTTCCGTCATTCCCGTCAGATTCCCCTCTTCCATGATCCCGGACTTCAGGAATCTTACGATATAGTTACCAATTGAATAGTATTTCATAGTATTCAACCGATTTTGAAACCGGCACCATATTGTCCGGTGGTAAAACGGGTCAGAATGTTAAGCGAACCGACAATATCGGACTGTCCTGAGTACCCACATTTCAGGCACTTGAAATTCTCACCGACCCGGTTACCCCTCTCAGCATGGGAACATGCGGGGCATGTCTGACTGGTTTTATAAGGATTCACGCTTCTGAAGGAAACACGGTTTTCTTCACAGCGCATCTCAATGATTCTGAGCAGTTCCCTGTATTTCCAGTTACCGGGAGTCTTACGGAAATCTTTTGAACGGTTTTTCTTTTTACCCTGTTTCAGATTTTTCAATTTCTCCGTAACAGCAAGACGTATTTCTCCGAAATTCAGTTCTTTCACAGTTTTATGAAGATAATAAGAGAGTGTTTTCTTTGCTCTTTTATAAGCATCCGAAGCCTGTTTCTTACGCTTTATGACATTTATCAGAGGTTTCACTTCCGAACCGTACAGACCGCCTTCGGATGTTGCAAGAAGATGATTTATCCCGCAGTCAATGCCGATAAGTTTTCCTTCTGTTTTCTTCCCACCCGTTTCTTTTTCATATGAAAACATGACATATTTTCTGTGAATGACAACGGATCCGGACTTTTTCCATTCGGAAAACAGGTTGATATGGCGATGTTTTTTCAGGGGAATCTGCAATTTTATCTTATTGCCGACAGAACTGATGACAAGCCATATATCAAACGAGTTGCGTCCTTTCTCAATTCTGACTGTCTGAGAGGAGAGAATCATTTTTCTGCCGGTATGGACAGGCTTCACAGGTACGATACCTTTCGCAGCCGCAATTCTTACCGCGCCCTGTACCATTCCGAGAGCCTCTCCCGCACAGCACTGACGCATACGCGCGGATAACCATGATTCGGGAACATCTGTGATGTCTTTTTTAAGGTCTTTTTTCTGAAAGTTGTTACCGAAGAACATTTCAATAAAAATATTCGCAACACGCGAATATTCATCCGTGATTCCATACAGAATATCACGCTTTTTCTGTGTTGCGAACGCTATCGTTGTTTTCGATGACCTCGTTATTTTCATTTTCAAGTTCTCTTATCAGTTTTTCAGTTTTTCTTCTGCTGCGCCGTAATCCGTACAATCCTGCTGTGAAACAGGTTACAAGTCTTACAAAATCCTGCATCAGTTCGTCTCTGTCGTTTGCAGATTCGTTGATTATTTCAATCTGACATCCCTGCGATTCTTTGAATAATTTTATATAATTGAAACCGAACCGTGTCAGTCTGTCCTTATGCTCGGTAACGATTTTTGTAACTTCGGTATTTTTCAGCAATTTTTCCAATTTCGGACGGCGGTCATTCAGCCCTGATGCACATTCTTTTATAATCTCTCTGATTTTATAACCTTTTGCGGCACAGTAAGCGGCAAGTCTTTCAGCCTGACTTTCAAGATTTTTTCTGTTTTCTGACGATGAAACACGCGCATAACAGACGGTGTATTCCGGTCTGCCGGGAGAGTTTTCAGGGATAAGAATTTTTCCGAATCCGTCCTGAAAAGCATCAGGAATTTTACCGGCTTTGTAACGGTTCCATGCCGCACGATATTTTATCCCGTGTTCTTTCGCATATTCATTCAGAGTTTTCATAGTATCTGATAAAACCGTATACTATAAAATACTATTTTTGTCAATGAAAGAATATAATACCTCAGCAATCCTTCGTCACTGATCGACATCTCATCATCCGTTCATGGCTGACATGACCGAAGAATCCTTTTATAAAATCATCCTACTCCCCTACTATGAGTCAGTCTTACTCCCGGCACCCTTTTCCGCTTCCTTTCCTCTTCGGATTGTCAGCGGATATCCTCGCGGAAAGATGCCGGGTCTCCCAAGTTCCCATGATTTCCGTTCAATATTAATCCATACCTGATTATCAGCACACAATTCCGAATATCAACAGGAATTGATTATACATCAATATCTGAACTTTTTAATGATTGCCATATTTTTTTGAAAATGATATTCTTTCAGGTATAAGATTTAAGTTTTTTCAGAAAGGAAAAAAGATGATTGAATCCGAAAACAAAGCCAGTATTGATCCGATAAAATACGGACCCAACAGCAAATTCAAATTTGAATGCCACAAGGGCGTAAAATGTTTCACCCGATGCTGTCGGGCAATCAATATCGCACTGACGCCTTATGATATTATTCGCCTGAAAAACCGGATAGGTTTATCGGCAGAAGAATTTCTGGCACTATATACCGAACCCCAGTTGCTTGAAAAAACAGACCTTCCGGTCGTTATCTTGAAAATGATGGATGATGAGGAGAAATCCTGCCCCTTTGTCAGAGCGGACGGGTGCATTATTTACACTGACCGACCGTCAGCATGCCGCTATTACCCGCTCGGCGTTGCCACATTAAGCCATAAAGCAGGCGCGGATGACGATGATTTTTACTTCTTTGTCCACGAGCCGCATTGTCTGGGATTTAACGAAGACAAAGAATGGACGATTCGGGAATGGCGCGAGGATCAGGGCGTTGACATCCGCGATGAAATCAATATGGACTGGACAGATCTGATGGTGTTGAAACGCTCATTTCCGCCAAGCATCAAACTGACCGATCAGGCAAAGCAAATGTTTTTCATGGCAAGTTATAATATTGAAAAATTCAGAAAGTTTGTGTTTGAAAGCTCTTTTCTGGAACGCTACTATATTGACGATAAGACATTGGAAGAAATCAGAAATGATGAGATAGCACTGTTGCGCTTCGGATTGAAATGGCTCAAAGGAATTTTGTTCAAAGATGAAAAGCACGATATTGTGAAGATGCGCGAAGATGCCGCGAATATCAGAAAATCGTCTGAACCGTCTGATACCCCGAACAACTGATTTCATTTATCTCCCTAATATCTGATGACATTGGGAAATATAATACGCCGCGTCTTTTGAATGTTTAATTTTCAACAGATAATCCAATGCTTTATTAAAGTTTCCCATGTTCATCAGACAAATCCCCATGCACAGATTCAGGGAGTCGCTGTCAGGATACCGGGCAAGTCCCTGCTCAAGAATACGCGCAGATTGCTGAAAATTCTTCTGCTTCTGATACACCATGCCCAGCCCCAGATATGCGCGGTGATCCGGATAATAGCGCAATGCCCGTTCATACAGCTTTTCCGCAGTCCGGGTTTTGTCCGGAATCGCATCCATCTGAGCATAATCGCCATGACTGAATGTCATTGCCAATCTGGAGAGAAATTCCGCGTACATTTCGTAAAGCTCCGGCTGATCTGTCAGTTCAATAGCCGCAGCAAATTCAGGAAGATGCTGATAATAAGCCGTCCGCAGTCTCTGCCCGAAAGCAAGAACTCGTTCTTTGGGCAATTCCGGGTCTTTTTCAAAATACAGAATATCCTCAATGCGGTTAAGCCAGATATCTTCCGTCAGCCCGAATTTTTCCATAAACTCATCATAGAGCGCAGTGCCGGGAAATACGTCAAGGATGTAGAAAATAACGCTTAACGGCTTGATTTCAAGAATTAAATCAATGGTTTCCTGAACTGTCTCATCATTTTCGCCGGGACAGCCGTAGATGAAATAAGCGCGGGCAAGAATGCCGTATCGGGTGGTCAGAGAAAAGGCGCGTTTAATCTGCTCTGTGGTGATTTTTTTATTGAGCAATTCCCGAATCTTTTCAGAGCCGCTTTCTATTCCGTAGCTGATCTGAATACACCCGGCTTTTCTCATCTGATACAACATGGCATCGCTGATATAATTGACCCGCGAAATTGCCGCCCAACTGATATTGAGATTTTTTTCAATGATTTTTTTGCAGATTTCAATCACATCATCTTCACGCATGGTAAAAGTATCATCTGAGACATAGAAAAAACGGACGCCGCGCTGATACAACATTTCCAATTGATTGACAAAATATTGAGGCGAATGAAACCTGACTTTGCGATTCCAAAACTTAGGCGATCCGCAGAATGTGCAGTTTCCGGCGCACCCTCTGGTTAAAGCAAGATGCTGATATGTAAAGTATTTGGCAGGAATCGGAAGCTCGTCAAGGTTTTGAATCGGCTCCTGCGCCTGTGTTCTGATGATCTCTTTTCCTTTTCGGAAGGCAATGCCTCTGACCGATTCAATGTCGTTTTGAGCTTCAAGGGCTTTGATGAGGTTTAAAAACGCAATTTCTCCCTCGCCAATCACGACAACATCAACGCCTTTGAAATGCGTCAGAAAATGCTTCCATAGAAATGTTGCTGCAACACCGCCGAACACTATGTTTACATCAGGATTGAGTTTTTTGGCAAGTTTGGCAATGTCAATTGCGCCCCAGCGATTGGCATTTAAGACCGAAAATCCGATAACATCGGGATTTTTTTCTTTCAATATCGCTTTGATGTTGCCTTGCTCGCTGCTCATGCCATGGAAATTCAGAATATCAACATCATAGCCGTTTTCTTTGAGCAGTGCGCCGATATAATACAGTCCCATCGGTACAATGCTTGCATCTTCTTCATGCAGCCGGTTTTCAAGGCAGTAAGGGTAAATAAGAAGGATTTTCATTTTTTATCCGATGTATATAAGGGATTCAAAAAGAAATACTTATCCACCACCGATTCCCGGCAATAAATTGCCGGTCTATTATTGAATGTCCTTACAGGACAAAAAAAGTCCCGTAGGGACGACACATAATAGCCCGGAAATTCATTTCCGGGTAATGGGATATTTTATTAATTCCGAGTCCCTAACAAAAAGGGGAGTCCCTTTTCAAGTCCTCCCCGCTATTGCTATTTCTTATCTTTGACCTCTTCAAAATCCGCATCCACCACGTCATCATCGGCTTTTTTGGCACCGCCCGGCTCTGCGCCTCCTGCCTGCTGCTCTGCGCCTTGCTCTGCCGAAGCTTGCTGATACATGGCTTCTGCAAGCTTATGAGACGCCTGCATCAACTCTTCGCTTAATTTCTTGATTTCAGCGTCATTATCGCTTTCCATTGCCTTTTTGAGACGCTGAATCGCATCTTCCACTTTGGATTTGGTGGCGCCGTCAACTTTTGCGCCCAAATCTTTGATGGATTTCTCCGTCTGATAAATCAGCGCATCCGCATGGTTTCGGGATTCGACTAACGCCTTTTTCTTTTTATCATCTTCCGCATGAAGTTCCGCATCTTTGACCAACTGATTGATCTCTTCCTGAGACAGACCGCTGGATGCCGTAATCTGAATGGAATGCTCTTTTGAAGTTGCTTTGTCTTTTGCAGCAACCTTCACAATGCCGTTGGCGTCAATATCAAATGTAACCTCAATCTGAGGAACGCCTCTGGGCGCGGGCGGAATACCGACCAGTTCAAACTGACCCAGCAGTTTGTTATCGCCCGCCATTTCACGCTCGCCCTGAAATACCCGGATGGATACCGCAGGCTGATTATCCGCAGCCGTTGAAAATATCTGACTTTTTCGGGTCGGAATGGTGGTATTCTTTTCAATCAGCTTGGTCATCACGCCGCCCAGTGTTTCAATGCCCAGAGATAAGGGCGTTACATCAAGCAGCAGAACATCTTTGACCTCGCCTTTCAATACGCCGCCCTGAATGCCCGCGCCGATAGCCACGACTTCATCCGGGTTCACGCCTTTGTGCGGCTCTTTTCCGAAAAGTTTTCTTACCCGCTCCTGAACCGCAGGCATTCGGGTCATACCGCCGACCAGAATCACCTCGTCAATCTGAGACGGGGAAAGTCCCGCGTCTTTCATTGCCATTCGGCAGGGAGCTTCAAGACTATCTAACAGGTCGCTGACCAGAGATTCCATTTTTGCACGGGTGATTCTCAGATTCAGATGCTTGGGACCGCTGGCGTCTGCGGTGATAAACGGAAGATTGATGTCTGTCTCCATAGAGGTGGACAGCTCCATCTTTGCTTTTTCCGCAGCTTCTTTAAGCCGCTGCAGTGCCATCTTATCGCTTCTGAGATCAATGCCCTGATCTTTTTTAAATTCATCTGCCAGATAGTTGATGATCCGCAAATCAAAATCTTCACCGCCCAGATGCGTATCGCCGTTGGTGGACTTGACTTCAAAAACGCCGTCTCCGATTTCAAGCACCGAAATATCAAACGTTCCGCCGCCTAAGTCAAATACCGCGATCTTTTCTTCCTTTTTCTTATCCAGCCCATAGGCAAGAGAAGCGGCGGTCGGCTCATTGATAATCCGCAAGACATTAAGACCTGCAATTTTTCCCGCATCTTTGGTCGCCTGACGCTGGCTGTCATTGAAATAAGCCGGAACCGTGATCACCGCGTCCGTTACTTTTTCTCCCAGATATTCTTCCGCCGCCTGTTTGATATATGCCAGAATATACGAAGATATTTCCGCAGGACTTATCATTTTACCCTGAATACTGACATGAACATCTCCGTTGGAAGCTTCATCAATTTTATAAGGAAGTGTCGTTTTATCCCGCTGAACTTCGGGAGTATTATACTTTCTTCCGATCAGCCGCTTTACGGCAAATACCGTATTGTCCGGATTGGTGATTGCCTGACGCTTTGCAATCTGACCGACCAGCCGCTCACCGCTGGTTGTAAAAGCAACAATTGACGGCGTTGTTCTGCCGCCTTCGGGATTTGTGATGACTTTCGGCTCACCGCCTTCCATGATTGCTACACAGGAGTTGGTGGTACCCAAATCTATACCGATTACTTTACCCATTTCTCCTCCTCTATAAGGACGGGCTATGCCCATAATGTTTGTTTTAAATGTAACTTCGGATCAGAATCCGTTTTCTTATGCCTGTTTTGCCTTGGAAACCACGACCATTGCAGGTCTGAGAATCCGCTCATGCAGGGTGTAGCCGCGTTGAAATTCTGTCAGCACCGTGTTTTCAGGAACTTCTTCACTTTCCTGCTGCATGACTGCCTCATGAATACTGGGATCAAACGGCTTTCCCTGTGCCTCGACCGGATTTACGCCATACCTTGCCAACACTCTGAGAATTTCTTTAAGCGTCAGATCAACGCCTTCTGTAATACACTGTTCCGCGCCCTGCGCCGCCGCCGATGAAGAAATTGCCCGCTCCAGATTGTCCACGACCGGCAGTAAATCCTTTAATATAGATTCATTGGCGAATTTTCTGAAACTATCCATCTCCCGCGCTGATCGTTTCTTGTAGTTTTCAAAATCAGCAGAAATCCTCAGCATCCGCTCATAATATTCCTTTGTTTTCTCATGAGCAGCTTTGATCTGATCTTCTGCCGTATTTTCAGAGGAAGCAACAGTCTCCTCTGAAACCGTTACAACTTCAGGTTCCTCAACAACACGATCATCTGTCGTTACTTCTTTTGTTTCCGGCTCATCATGATGTTCGACAGATTCCGGCGATTCCAAAGCTTCTGTTTCGTTCGCTTCCTGAGTCATTGTCCAATATTTTCTCCTGAAAATTCAAATAGTTACTTTTATTTTATCTGCATCTGTTTGAATTTAACAGATAAAACTTATGAGGTTCAATCAATCTTGCATTCAAAAATAATGCCATAAGAGATAATGTCAAGATTATCGCACAGAAAGTATCATCTACAAATTTTGTAGGTTGATAACAACTTGAAATATATTTTAAAATATCTAAAATTGTCTATCCGGCAAAAAACATTTCCCACCACAAGTTAATAAAAGTTATATCTATTCAAATTGTGTAGAAATGAGCTACAAATTTTGTAGTTTTGTATATAACAAAAGATATATAGCGATTAAAACACTTCATTATATATATTTAAAGAGCGGAAATTTTGGCGTGGTTTATTTTTAAAATATTGAATTTAAATCAAATATAAAAAAAATCACTTTTTGAAGGTGTTTTTTGAAAGCTTTGGCATCGAATGTGCATTTATAAAATGCCAACGCTGATGAAAAAACTCATGCTTCACAAGAAGGTGAGAATGAAAAAGCAACTAAAAAGGAGAACGACCATGAACAGAAATTTAATGAGAACTTTGACTTTGGCAATCGTAGCGGGTGCATTATTTTTAGTGCCGCTGAATGGGTATGCG
>DYRC01000177.1 GCA_020718925.1 Desulfonema limicola | reverse complement strand
TAACCAAAGCTTCAAAAAGGAGAGCAGAAATGCCGCATAATGATTCAGATATTTCAAAAAGACTGGTAACACCGGAAAAACTCAGAGAGCGTTATTCGATATTTGGTGAAAAGCATACTTTTGCAAAAGGCGATATAGTAAAATGGAAGCCTTTGTTGCAAGATAGGCGATTGCCTCTTGAAAATGAACCTGCTGTTGTAATTGAAGTGTTGGATAAGCCTGTTTTCGATAAAAATGAGGACGCCGGTTCTCCTTATTTCAATATCGCTTATGACATAATTTTGGGAGTTATCGGAGAAGATGACGATTTTCTGACGTTTCATTACGATAGCAGACGCTTTATGCCATATTGAAAAGACTTATAAATAGGATTAACTTATGTTATCTGAATCAGAACTCCGAAAAGAATTGACAAACTTGGAATCTGACAGAATTGAGCGCACCGTCTCTTATAAAGAGGATAAGATAGCACCGGCGGTATGTGCGTTTTCCAATGATTTTCCGAATCATAAACAAGCAGGATATATTTTTTTAGGCGTAAAAGATGACGGCAGCGTTGCCGGTATGAACATTGATGATAAAATTCTGCAAGGATTGGGCGGGGTGCGCTCTGATGGCAATATTCTGCCTCAACCTGCTATTACCATAAGTCGTTTTCACTTTTCGCACGGAGATGTTGCTGTCATAGAAGTTTTTCCATCGCCGCATCCTCCTGTCCGATATAAGGGAAAAGTATGGATTCGGGTAGGTCCTCGCAGGGCAATTGCCAATGAAGCAGAAGAACGGATATTAACCGAAAAACGTACTTCTATGGCAAAAACATTTGATGCAAAGCCTTGTTTTGAGTCAGGTATCAGTGATTTAAATATTGATATTTTCAGAAGTTATTTGCGACATGCGATAGATGAGGAAATTCTTGCTGAAAATCACAGAGATATTCAGCAGCAACTGGCTTCTTTACGATTATATGACGCTGTTCATAACTGTCCTAGTCATGCAGGCATTTTATTGATAGGAATTAATCCTTTGTTTTTTATTCCGGGAGCTTATGTTCAATATGTGCGTTTTAACGGAAAAGAAATGACCGATCCTGTAAAATCCGAAAAGCGTTTTTACGGAGATTTGTATTCAGTATTAAAAGGCTTAAATGATTTTATCAGAAATGTTATGATTGAACAACGTCCCATCGGAACTGATTCGATGCAGGAATACACTGCTCTGAACTATCCGTTCCGGGCATTGCGGGAATTGCTGATGAATGCGGTCATGCACAGAAATTATGAGTCCAATGCACCGATATATTGTTATGAATTTTCTGATCGGATAGAAATAGTAAATCCCGGCGGATTATATGGAGAGGCGCGCCCTGAAAATTTTCCGAATACAAGCGATTATCGAAATCCTGTTATTGCCGAAGCTATGAAAAATTTGGGATATGTGAACCGCTTCAATATCGGCATCAGACAAGCTCAAGCCGAACTTCAAAAAAATGGGAATCGCCCTGCTGAGTTTGATATCGGATTACTTACAAAATTTTCCGTAACCATCTTCAAACATCGTATTTTTTTATAAAAAAACATCGTATTTTTGACAAAATAAAAAACTTTTAATAATAAGAAAGGTGAAACTATGATTGAATCTGTTCATAAAGATACCAAAGACAAAATGGGCAAATCCATTGAGACCTTGAAAAAAGACCTCAAGCGGGTAAGAACCGGGCGCGCTTCGGCGTCTCTGTTGGATGGAATCCGGGTGGATTATTACGGCACAATAACCCCGCTTGCACAGATGGCATCGGTGGCGGTTCCCGAAAGTCGGATGCTGACCATTCAGCCCTGGGATGTTTCTGCCATAAAAGACATTGAAAAGGCGATTATGAAGTCTGATTTGGGACTGACGCCTGCCAATGACGGCAAAATAATCCGAATCAATATTCCGCCGCTGAATGAGCAGCGCCGCAAAGAATTGGTCAAAGTGGTGAACAAAACCTGCGAGGAATATCGGGTCGCGCTCAGAAATATCCGCCGCGACTCCAATGAAGTTCTCAAAGGCTTGAAAAAAGACAGCAAAATCTCTGAAGACGATGCCCGCAAAGCGCAGGATAAAATTCAGAAAATCACCGATGAGCATATCAGACAGGTGGATGACATTTATAAGGAAAAAGAGAAGGAAATCCTTGAAGTCTGAATTTTTTGAAAAATATCCGCAGCTTGATCCGGCAAAAATGCCCGCCCACATCGCAATTATCATGGATGGAAACGGGCGCTGGGCAAAAAAGCGTTTGTTCAATCGGGTTTTGGGGCATGAACAGGGCGTGAAAGTCGTTGTGGACACTGTTCGTGCCTGCCATGATATGGGCATTTCGGTACTGACGCTTTATGCGTTTTCAACGGAAAACTGGCAGCGTCCTCAGTTGGAGGTTACTGCGCTGATGTTTTTGCTGAAGAAATTTCTGAAGTCTCAACTGCCTGACATGATGGAAAATCATATCCGTCTGAATGCTATCGGTGAGATAGAGCGGCTTCCCGATGATGTGCGTAACCTGTTGTATGACACCATGAAGATCACGGAGAATCATCGGGAAATGCTGTTAAATCTTGCATTAAGCTACGGCGGACGCACTGAGATTGTGCGAATGGCGCAGCAGATTGCCCGAAAAGCGCAAAATGGTGAGATACGACCTGAAGACATCACCGAAGAAACTGTTGCAAATCATCTTTATACTCAGGGAATGCCTGATCCGGATATGATCATTCGCACCAGTGGCGAAATGCGGATCAGCAATTTTCTGCTTTGGCAGATGGCGTATAGCGAAATTTTTATTACCCCTACCCTGTGGCCCGATTTTTCCACAGATGAATTGGTAAACATTGTAATTGACTATCAACACCGAGAACGCCGATTCGGCAAGGTATGATGCCATGCACTTACAACGAGTGATTACCGGTCTTGTCGCGCTTCCTTTTCTGGTTTATCTGATTTATAAGGGAGGCATTTTTTTCAGCGCACTGATTGCGGCAGTATGTGTTTTATCCCTGTGGGAGTATTTTCGCATTGTCTTTAATTCGCAGGATAAGTCCTCAAGCCGTATGATAATGATAATATTGAGCTTATGTTTCGGGCTGCTCTTGGTTTTGGCAGCTTATAAAAGAAGTTCGTCCTCTCTGCTGTTGGGGACGCTTTACTCATATCTCATTGTCTGCGGCTTTTTTTCTCTCACACAGTTTAAGTCCGACTCTCTGATTTTACAAAATATTTCAACACATATTCAGGGAATGGTATATATTTCTCTGTCTCTGGCGCTGCTGGTAATGATTCGCCAAAGTCCTTATGGCGCGACTTGGATTTTTTGGATCCTCGGTATTATTTTTGCCGGAGATATCGGCGCGTATTATGTGGGGCGGGCTTTCGGAAAGCATAAATTGTGTCCCTCAGTCAGCCCCGGAAAAACCATAGAAGGGGCTGTCGGCGGGCTGGCAGCAAATATGTTGTTAGGTTCTGTCGTAAAGTTTTTCTTTCTTCCGAATCTGCCATGGAGAGAAAGTCTGCTGATGTTTGTGTGCATGGGAATTGCGGGACAAATCGGCGATCTGTTTGAATCCGAGTTCAAGCGGGCGGCGGGCGTCAAAGATTCAGGGACGATTCTGCCCGGACACGGCGGCATTCTGGATCGCATTGATGCGCTTCTGTTTGCCGCGCCGGTGGCTTTTTTATTCAAAAGATTCGTGTTGATAGGAGGTTAACATGGGAGAACCCGCATTAAAAAAAGCGTATTATACCGGAGCGGAATATCTTGAACTTGAGGAACAGTCCGAATACAAAAGCGAGTTCTATAATGGCGAAATTTTTGCCATGTCAGGCGGAAGCCGCAATCACAGCGTGATTTGTGTAAATCTGAATCGAAAGTTAGCAGAATCGCTGGACGACAAGGATTGTATTCTCTTTGACAGCCACATGAAATTGGATATTCCGAAGTTAAATTCCTTTGTTTATCCTGATGCGATGGTGGTATGCGGAGATATTGAGTTCTATGAGAACAGAACAGATATTATCCGAAATCCGATATTAATTATCGAAGTGCTTTCTCCTTCAACCGAGTCATTTGATAGAAGTGGAAAATTTCAATATTATCAAACTGTTTCATCAGTTAGGGAATATGTTCTGATTTCTCAGGAAAAACCGATGATCGAGGTTTATTATAAACAGGATGAACGAAATTGGCTGTATTCGGTTGTCAAAGGGCTTGAGGAAAAAATTTTGCTCAGAACTATTCAATGTGAACTTACCCTGAAAGATATTTATCGTAAGACGGATTGGCAGATATAAGCATGAAAAAACTTTCCATACTTGGCTCCACAGGTTCTATCGGCAAAAACGCGCTGACGATTGCCGAAGCTTTTCCGGATCGCTTTTCTGTCAAAGCACTTGCGGCAAAAAGCAATATTACTCTTTTGGCAGAGCAGATCAGAAAATTTCGCCCTGAATTGGCAGTAGTTTATGATGAAAGATCTGCAAAAGAACTGAAAACTCTGATTTCAAACATCAATACCGACATTGTTTTCGGAACAGAAGGCTATAAACTTGCAGCAGCATTGCCTTCTGCGGATATCGTGCTGACGGCAGTTGTCGGAGCAGCCGGGCTTGAGCCGACATTGGCGGCAATTGACGCGGGAAAAGATATTGCGCTTGCCAACAAAGAAACTCTGGTTATGGCAGGCGACATCGTAATGAAGCGGGCTGCTCAACGGGGCGTAAAAATTCTGCCGGTGGACAGCGAACACAGCGCGATTTTTCAATGCCTTTCAGGTCAGCGACGGGAAGATTTTGAAAAAATTCTTTTAACTGCTTCAGGCGGACCTTTTTTGAACAAACCGGCAGAAGAATTTTCCCAGATTACGCCGGAGCAGGCATTGAAACATCCCAATTGGCAGATGGGCAGAAAAATTACCATAGATTCTGCAACCTTGATGAACAAAGGCTTGGAAGTGATTGAGGCAAAACATCTGTTTGCGGTTTCTCAGGAGCAGATTGAAGTTGTGGTTCATCCGCAAAGCATTATTCATTCAATGGTCGCTTTCAAAGACGGATCCGTGATTGCACAACTCGGCATTCCGGATATGAAGGGCGCGATTGCTTATGCGCTTTCTTATCCTGAAAGACTCGCACTGAATCAGCCTTTGCCGGATTTTGCCAAAATCGGATCATTTACGTTTCAATCACCGGATACGAAAAAATTCCCCTGTCTTGCTTTAGCTTTTGAAGCCTGTAAAATCGGCGGAACGCTTCCGGCTGTGATGAATGCAGCAAATGAAATTGCAGTTGAAGCCTTTCTGAACAAAGAAATCTCTTTTATGCAGATCCCTGAATTTATTCAAAAGACTATGGATAAGCATCAGATAATTGCCAATCCTGAGATGAATGAAATCATTGAAGCGGATCAATGGGCAAGGGAAACATTCAGGTTTTATGCCCACTCATAGCTGCGTATCTTTTTGGTTGTTTTTCACAGAAAAAAATATTAATGTCTTTTAAGTTCACTTCGTGAGCATATCGTTTTGAAATAATCAGGATCAGAGCATGTCATATCTTGTTCTTGCAAGAAAATACCGCCCCCAGAGTTTTGAGGATGTCGTTAAACAGGAGCATGTTACGCGCACCTTAGCCAATGCGATTTCTGCTGGCAGGGTGGCTCATGCCATGTTGTTTTCCGGTCCCAGAGGCACCGGCAAAACCACCATTGCCCGCATTCTGGCAAAAGCCATGAACTGCGAAAAAGGTCCATCGCCGGTGCCTTGCAATGTCTGCCGCTCCTGCAAAGAAATTACTGCCGGAAGCGCGTCTGATGTGTTTGAAATTGATGGCGCGTCCAATAACGGCGTTGAACATATCCGGGAGCTGCGGGAAAATATCAAATATACGCCGGTACACAGCGCGTATAAAATTTATATTATTGACGAAGTTCACATGCTTTCCACGTCTGCGTTCAACGCGCTCTTAAAGACGCTTGAAGAGCCGCCCGCGCATATTATGTTTCTTTTTGCCACGACCGAACCGCATAAAATTCCGATTACGATTTTATCCCGATGCCAGCGCCATGATTTACGGCGAATCGAAATAAGAGACGTCTGTGAACATATCAAAAAATTATGCGATAAAGAAAGTATAGAAATAGACGAGCCGAGCTTGGATATTGTTGCGCGGGAATCCGGCGGCAGTATGCGAGATGCGTTAAGCCTTTTGGATCAGGTGATGAGCTGCTCTGACGGCGCGATCCGCTATGAAAAAGTCATTGAAATTCTGGGTGTTATTGATCGCAAGGTGCTGTTTGATTTATCTTCGGCGATTTTAAGCGGCAACATTTCGAAAGTCTTGGATATTTTAGATGATATTTATGATCACGGGCATAACATCAAAGAATTATACTCGGCGATTATCGGGCATTTCAGACATCTGCTGATTGTTAAAATCGGCAAAAAAGTCCCCAAACTGGTAGATTTGCCGGAGCATGAAATCCGGCTGATGAACGAACAGGTGAAAAATATTGCAGAACCGTTTCTGTCTCAGATTTTGGACATGCTCTTCAAAGAAGAAAGCAGCATCAAATTTTCCCTTGATCCCAAATTGGCTTTGGAAATTGCCTTTATCCGGCTGTTCGGCGCAAAACCGGCTTTAGGTATAGATACCCTGATTGAAAAATTGGAGGAGCTGAGAAACGGCGTATATCAGGAGCCGCCCGAACCGACTGTTTTTCATAAACCCTTTGCCGCCCCGACAGAGCAGCCCAAAGAAATCAGAGAATCCCACACGCCCGAAGTCCGGTTTGATCCGATGGCAGACTGCGATAAAACATGGGAAAAAATTATCGAAATCGTCTCAAAAGACAATCCCGCGCTGAGTGCTATGCTTGGCAAATGCCGGTTGGAAATTTCTTCTGATCAGCAGTTTCAGATTCAGGTCAGCGGCAACGGATTTGAATTGAACAGAATCAGAAAAAATGCTTCGGTTGTCGAAAATATCTGCCGCAGGCTTTTCAACAAAGACATCAGCCTGACGATAAACTCTGAACAAAGCCAGCCTGAAAGCAGCGTAAAAAAAAAATCACTCAATCAGTTGAAACAGGAAGCTAAAACGCATCCGATGGTGGTTGCCGCTTTGGAAACCTTCGGCGGCAGGATCGTTGAAGTGAAAATTTCGGAATAAGGAGAATGTCATCATGAAATTTGAAGCGATACAGAAAGAAACCGTCATGCTCAATCCTTTTAAAAATATGGAGCGCAAGGTTATTTCCGGACAAATCCGCAAGGATCCGCTGACCGGCAGAACTTCCCGGATCTGTCATTTTATGAAGCTTCAATGGCAAAAGCCGGATTTTGAAAAACTGATAGCCGGAACTGCCGAAACCTGTCCGTTCTGTCCTGAAAAAATCATGAAAATCACGCCCTGCTTTCCTGAAGAACTGATCCCGGAAAGGCGGATGATCTCCGATGACATGGTGCTATTTCCGAATCTCGCGCCGTATGACAGCATCGGCGCGGTCGCAGTGATGGGTAGCCGTCATTATATTCCCATGACAGAAATTGAGCCGGAGCGCATTGCCAAAGCATTCAAGCTTGCGTTGGATTTTTTCAGAAAAATAAAAAAAACAGGGCATCCTGAAGCGGTGTATCCGATTATCAATTGGAATTACATGCCGCCGTCAGGCAGTTCCCTGATTCATCCGCATTTGCAGGTCTTTTTCACCTCGTCCGCGCCCAACCTGATGCGCGATGAACTGAGCGCGGCAAAAAGATACAAAGAAGAGACGGGGAAAAATTTCTGGGATGAATTGGTGGCAATTGAGACCGGCGGTGAGCGGTATTTGGGGAAAATCGGGCGTTTTACATGGCTGTCTTCTTACGCGCCGATGGGCGTTGCCGGAGATGTTCTTGCCGTAGCTGATGAGATATGCTGCACACTTGAGTTATCGGATAAGGATCTGCTTGATATTGCCGCAGGATTGACCCAAGCCATGAAGGCGTATGATCGCATCGGCATTTACAGTTTTAATATGAATTTTTTTACCGGCGCTGAAAAAGATGATTTCACCCGGTTTCATCTGCTGTTCTCACCCCGAACCTATTTCAATCAGGCTTTGGGAACCCCGGATGTAGGCGCACTTCAGAAATTGTTCAATGAAAGCCTCTGTATGGCATTTCCTGAAGAAATCAACACGCTGCTCAGTCCTGCATTTCAGTAATTCAATTCTGTTTGACATCGGATAATTGCCGTAATATAGTAGAAAAATGATGCCATCATTCAGATGGCATCTGACGTATAATCAATAGT
>DYRC01000176.1:6482-8365 GCA_020718925.1 Desulfonema limicola | reverse complement strand
ATTCTACCATACCTCTTCACGTTGTCAAGACCTTATTTTTTCGGAGGAACGGGTGATACATAGCCGATAATGAGCATCAGAATGCCTACGGCTAAAAACGACACAATCCGCGCCACAGTTCCGGTTCCTGCCAAATCCTTGAAAAATGAACAACCCCGCTACAAGTAGCGGGGTATCTCTCAAAGAAAAATTCCATTTTTATCGCCGCAAGCGACGGGGGGGGGTATTAAACCCATACTACGCAATAAAATATAATAATTTAAAAAGCTTAATCTATAAACAGTTTGTATGATGCCACTACCTCCGATCTTAAAGCTTACCGATCAACTCAGACGATGAATAAACAACTCATCAGAAGAGATATTTTTTTCAGCCAATTCAGACAAATGCCGATGATGGGTAAAGAAAATCACCTGAATTTTTCGGGAAAGTTCAGCCAAGACTTGCAAAGTTGCCAATGCGCGGCGGTCATCAAACTGAATCAGAATATCATCCACGATAAACGGCGGAGATTCCTGCTTTTCCGAAAATGCTTCCAAACTTGCAAGGCGCACCGCAAGATACAACTGATCCGCAGTTCCGGTACTCATTTCTTCAACTTTTACAATATCTTTGCCCAAAGCTCGCACGCCGACCAACACAGCCTGTCCTTTGTCGTTAAATTCAAGCTGCAATCCCTCAAACGCGCCCAGCGTCATTTTTGAAAATAATTCTCCTGAACGCTTCAGCATCGGTCCCTGATGTTTTTCACGATAACGTTCGATAGCTTGCGATAAAATCATTGCCGCAAGTTTAAGCCGCGCATATTGTTCCGCATCGCTGCTCATTTTTGCCAAAAGACCCTGAATATCTTCGGTAAGACGAATCGCTTTGTCGCTTCCGTCCATTTTGCCAAGTTCATTTCTTTCACGACCGATAGTCTGGTCAAGCTCGGATTTCTGCTTATCTGATTCCTTAATTTCCTGAGAAAGCCTTGCGATTTGTGGTTCTATGCTGTCCGCATCAATGCTTAAAGCTTCCCGGATAAATTCTTCAAGACCTGCTCCCGCGCTTAATTCCAGCAGAGTTTCTTCAAGATGATTGAGTTTTTGTTCAATTTCCCGGCGTTTTGCAGATCGGGATTCAGCCTCAGCCAATTTTTCAGGAGTATCAACGCCTGCTTCTTCGCATAAAGCATTCAATTCAGCCTGAATCTGAATGATGCGCTGACGGGCATGTTTCAAAGTTTTTTCTTCAGATTGAGATTGCTTTTCCAAACTCTGCATACTGGCATTTGCTTTTATGGCAGTTGTCAGCCGTGATTTGAGTTGTGTAACAATCTGTTCTATGGGAAGTTTCAGCAATTCAGGCGATTCTTTTTCTGCAAACTGCATTACTTTTTCGGAAAATTCGCGCGTATCTCTGTCAATTCCGTCAATGCGCTTGCGAAATCCTTCTGCTTCTCTCAGCTTATAAAACAGATTCTTATAATCATCAAGCACACCGAAAGCCTGAACCGGCGTTGCATCTTTCTCAAGACCGAGCGGAATCATTGCCAAAGCCCATTTTGTCTGCCAAATTCCGAGTTCCGATTCAATCCTGTCTGCCCGCGTTTGTGCTTCTCTCAATTCATTCCTACGAGTTTCAAGTTCTGATAATAACTGTTCACGGCGCTGACGATCTTTTTCAATCAAAGCGGTTTGTTTCTGAAGCCACGCCCGCATTTCTCTGGGGGATTTAGGCGTAATTCCGAATTGCTGCCAAAATTCATGCCATTTTTCCGTCAAATCCGAAAGCTCTGATTCCGAAGCTTCAACCTGTTCAGCAATACGCTTATGTTTATTTTTGTAGCTTTCGGCATCTGCAAGCAAAGACGCTTTCTGTGCCACCCGATCCGCTTCACG
>DYRC01000176.1:0-6382 GCA_020718925.1 Desulfonema limicola | reverse complement strand
TCCTCAAAATGTTCAATGTTTTCAGGCATAGGCAGATCAGAAACCGAAGTACGCTGTTCCTGAATTTCGGACAAGCGATAATTTGATTGTTCTATTTTCGATGAAATTCTGTCTTTTTCATTGACAATGCTTTCCCGCTGTCCGATCAGTTTTTCATACAAAGCGCCGAGTTCCTGAACTCTTAACACATCTGATTTTTTCAATTGCAGTTTGAACGCATCATCCATGCTGAGATCACTTCGTATTTCAGCAAGCATACGTTTTGCTTCATCTTTGTTGCTGCTGAAAAATCCCTGAAGTCTGGGACGATCCAGCATGTCTTTGAGATATTCTCCCAGCTTTTTATGAAATAATTCAATCATCTCCGAATGATCAAGCAGCGTCTCAAAATTCTGAACCCCTGTCAATTTTGATGACCGGATATGTTCAAGATTTTTTTCGGCAGATAATGCTTCATTTTCAGCGATCTTCAATTCTGTGATTGCTTTACGCCGCCGTTCTCCGAAGTTTTCAGCAAGCAAAATCGCATTTCGGTATGGCTCAAGCTCGGATAACATTTCTTTTCGGCGGCTGATGGCAGAAAGCCCGTTTCTGATACGCTCCAAACGACTGCGCTGACGGATTTTTTCACTGATTTCAGCTTCTATCGCCGCTTTCCGAATCTGTGCATTACGCAAAGCCTCATCATGCAAAGCCCAATCCGCAGCAGACAACTGAGTTTCTTTGATTTGCTTCTGATTATCTTTGATTTTCGACAACGCTTCATTGATAATCGGATTTTTACCGGAAGGTTTGAACAATTTTTCCGCATCGTCCTGAATACTAAGCTGCACCTTGCGGAAATCGGAAATGCCTGAGCCTGCGGCAAATAAAATCTGACCGAGATTACCGCCGCCTCTGATGATTTCCTCTCCGCCGCGAAGCAGTGCGGCATGATCAATTCCGAACATCGTGGCAAAAAGGTTTTCATCTGCGCCGGATAAAAATGCCTGCAATGCTGATTCGGACACCACAGTTGTATCATCTGCGCCGCGCAATGTGCTTAATCTGCCTTTTCTACGAATAAATTCAGATGATTGTCCGTTATTATTGCAAAGAGAAACGCCGATTCTGAGTTTGTCGCGGGGATGAATAAAATCATCGGAAGACCTTTCAGGAATGCCGTAAAGCGCATATCGCAACGCCCTGAGAGCCGAGCTTTTTCCGGCTTCATTAGGTCCGTAAATAATATGAAGCCCATGATTTCCTTCGCTGAAATTCAGCAGTTTATGATTAAAAGGACCAAATGCGATAAGATTGAGGCGCAACAGTTTCATTTTCCCTCCGACATCAGACGATGAATCAGCATGGGTTCAGCTTCTCTCAAAATTCGTTTCAACCAATCGGTGCTGCTCGGAAAAACAGCTTCTTTTCCATAGCGGAGTTCTCCGGGCAGTTTGACAAGCAAATCATTTAAAGATTCGGCAGCAGATTGAAGTCTTGCAGGATCAGTCTGATATTCCCGAAATATCTGAATAATCTCACTCATAGGACCCTTGTCTGACATATCTTTTTCAATCGCCTGCTCAACATTGAACCTGATTTTTTCAACCCAGATTTTTCCGCCGGATTCAACAGCCAGAGCGCGGATTTCATGTGTCAGGCTTTCAGTATCCGCCGGGTATGAATTGCTGTGAATTTCGATTCTTGCGGCTGTCGGCATCTGATGCTTTTCATAAATAGCTTGAAATTGTTCTGAAATAAGATTTAAAAGATCGTGAATATCTCCGTTTGAATCAATCCGAACAGTTTCCCAGCGAATCACGTCAAGAGGGCGAAATTCCATGTTGACAGAGTCATCAGCGCTTACAAGCATACATCCTTTTGCTCCGGATTCAAGAATATGCCGCCCTTGAATATTGCCCGGAAAAACAATCATCGGGTTTTCGGATAATATTGTCCGTTTATGCACATGCCCTAATGCCCAATAATCATAGCCTTTTGCCTTTAATCCTTCAATAGTGCATGGCGCGTAAGGTTCATGTCCTTCAAGTCCCGTAGCTCCGGTATGAAGCATTCCGATATTGAAAAAACCTGATATTGCATAAGGATATGCTGAAGACAAATCTTTTTTGACAGCAGGAGTTGAAAAACTCTGACCGTGAATCGCCACGCCAAGATTTTCCAAACGAACAGTATCAGGTTTATCGCTGGGAAACATAAGCACATTATCAGGCAGGCGTAGCGTTTTGCTCATTTTGCTTCCCGCATCATGGTTGCCTGCGACAATAAAGACTTTAATTTTGGCGTCTTTCAGTTTAGCCATCTGTTTGATAAAGTACAGACCTGTGTTGTAATCTTTCCAATCTCCGTCATATAAATCACCTGAAATCAGAACAAAATCAACTGATTCGGAAATTGCAAGCTGCGTGAGATTCTGCAATGCCTGACGGGTTGCTCCGCGCAATGCCTCAATCGGTGCGCCTTCATATTGTTCAAGTTTGAGCAAGGGGCTGTCTAAATGAATATCTGCTGCATGAATAAATCGTAACATGGCTCACTCTCATTTTGCATAGATAGTACCTAATCGAAAACTCCGAACAGAGATTAAACGGCTCTTTGGTAAACGACCCCGCCGCAAGCAGCGGGGGTATTCCGCTTCACCTTGTCAAGAATTTATTTTTTCGGAGGAACGGGCGATACATAGCCGATAATCAGCATCAGAATGCCGACCGCTAAAAACGACACAATCCGCGCCACAGTTCCGGTTCCTGCCAAATCCTTGAAAAATAATTTGACAACCACAATGCCGAGAATCCACGCGCCTACAACCCAAACTTCGCGCCTGTCTTTCCGGGTTGCCCATACCATAGCCCCGAATGCAATCAATGTCCACAAAATCGAAACTGACGACTGAAACAGCGTTGAATCAAACAGAGCGCTTGTCATATAAGGCACATCTCCCCAGAAATGCACCGCACGCGCAAGAACCGCCGTAAGCCATATAAACGTGGTGAAAACGAGAATATAAGCAAAAGTCCGGCTTTTCTGAATCTGCCACACCCATCGAATCATCATCATAATAACAAATATCTGAGCGATATCCAGAGGATTAAGAATAGGCAGATAAGAAATGGGCCAAGGGTCGCCCGGCTGAAAACACGCCGCTAATTCCCATAATCCCAGATAAATCCATAAGACCATCACCCCGATCCCAAGATATTCGTTTAAATACGGAACAACGGGCCAGCGGATTTCTTTCCCTTTCATCAGAAGGATAAGCGTGAAAATGCCCGGAATTATGCCATAGGAAATAAATTCCCAAGTGCCTGCGCCTTTGACCAGCCAATTTGTTGCCCATGCAGCCTCCCGCGTCAATATCAACACCATGAGCCACAAACTTGCCAGATGCCAGAAGGTCAACGCCGTACTCCGAAATTCCCGCCCCTGCCATAAAAAGCGATATTGGGCGATGAAGGCTAAAGCCCATGCAATTGCGCCGATGTTGACAAACGGATGCCACGAATGTTTGAAAAAAACATTGGCTAAAAATATTATCATTACAGGCAGCATCAGCCATTGCGGATTTCGGATGGCGTTCCAATTGAGCAGACGAAAAAGCTCTCCCATACACAGACAGCTTGCACTGATAAACAGCAGATGAGCGTTAAGCTGATACGAATATGCCACAAATCTGTCAATTTCATGCAGTCCTGAGCCGAACCACCACAACACTCCCCAAACCATGATCGGCGTAGGAAAAATAAGCTCCCAAGCGCGAAGTTTTTCCTGATAACGCTCAAGATAAAAACTTGAAAACAACGCGGCAATACTGACAGCGATACAGCCCAGATAAAAGCCGTTGAAAACAGGCATATCTCCGCTGACGTTTTTTGAAACACTTAAAAACGCAATCGCCGCGCCGACTTGCAGCAGAATCCCGAAACTTCTTGCCAAGCAGCGATTTTGGCGAATGCCGATCCAGACCATTGCCGCGCCTTCCAACGCCCATACCGCAGACGTCTGGCGTCCGTCCGATGCCAACGGAATCGCAAGGCTGCCGAATACCACGCCCAAAGCGAGAAAGCTTTCAGTCAGCATTCGCATGCCATCAATTTTGCTGCGCCACAGCCACGTTGCCAGCCCGATATAAAACGCGCTCATGGATAACGCGCTGAGAGAAGTACCGTATTCATATTGTCTGATTAACGCGCTTTGCAGGGCAAATACAATCGCCGGAAGCCCGAATACCAAAGAACCATCCACAAAGCCTTTCAGATTCGGGGGCTGGCGATGAGCAAACAGAATAGATACAGCAACATATAGAAGGAAAAAGAAAATCAGAAACGGTTCGGTTGTAGCAAAACGAGCGGGCTGATAATAATTTGCGCCCCAAACTGTGCCGATGGCAAACGTAAAGGCAAATCCGATGAGATTCAACGGACGCCACGATTTGAACCATGCAACGCCCAAAATGCCCAGATTGAGAAGCGCGTAATATGAAAACAGCATAACATGGCTTCCCTCGCCGGTCGAAGTCAGAACCGGCGCAAGAAATCCGCCTGCCGCGCCGAAAGCCGCCAAGCCCTGAGCGTCCTGCAAAATTGCCAAGACGCCGGATAATGCCACCAGCGCGGTCATTACGGTAAATGCAAGCCCCATCGGGATCAGATGATAAAGCTTGGCTGCGGCAAACAAATCCAGATATAAAATGCCGACTGCGCCGCCTTGCAAAATCAGGGCATAAGCTCTGCGGCTTTCCCTAAGACGCCATCCGACAAGCAGCATGGCAATCCCGCCTGCGGCAACTGCGGCAAGGCGCAATTCTATCGGAAACATCTGATGTTCCGCCGCATATTTCACCAAAAATGCCACGCCGAAAAATACAATCACCATGCCGATCCGCACCACCGGATTGCCTTTGGTGAAAAAGCCGAAAACAACGCTGAAGATGGATTCCTTGCTTTCAGCCGGAGAAGCGGTAAAATAAGCTTTCTGTTCGGGTTTCGGCGCAAAAATGGTCGGAGGTTTTTCCTCATCAGGCTTTATTTCAGCAACAACTGTCGGGATAGGCGTGATTTTCGGTTTTTCAATCCGGGTGATAATCGGCGCAGCTTTGGCTTCGGTGCGCGTTGTATCGGAAACAACCCTAAGTTGCGGCTTTTCGACTTTTTCCGGCTGAAGCGGCTCAACCGGAGTTGTCTGAGCAAGGGCATTTAAGCGTTTTTCCATTGCCTCGACCTGCCGCTTCAGATTGGACAACTTTACTGCCAAAACAATGGGCAGAATGAGCAGTATGCCCGCAATCACCACAAAAATAACAATCAGCGTTTCAACAAAACCATGCATAGTTATTGCGAACCCTTTGCGTTAAGGAGTTCCTGCGCTTTTTTATGCCCCAGATATGCCGCTTCTTTCAAATCAACTTCCGCTTCTCCGGCTTTGTTCAGCTTGCTGTTGACAAGGCTTCGGGCGTAATATGCCATTGCGTAATCTGATTTAAGCTCAATAGCAATGGTAAATTCTTCCAACGCCCGCTGATATTCTCCTACGCTGTAAAGCTGCTTGCCTTTTTCCAGATGCTCCAGTGGAATATTTTTATGCGGATTGACCGTGTTCAGCGTCTCGAAACTATAGCCGCAATGCTTGCAGACTTTGGCTTTAGGCAGCACTTTTTCAGCGCACTGAGGACAGATTTTCATGTTTTCGACAGAATCAAGCTCGGTCTTTTCTTTAATCTTTTTATCCACCGTAATCACATACTTATCCATGATTCGCTGCAAAAATGTGGAAAAAGGCTTCTCATCGATCTCATAAATCGTAATCTGATGCGTGATTTCTTCCTCCACAATTTCCTTGTTTTCCTTAACATCCGGCAAAATCATGGAAAAATCAGCCAGCAGTTCGATAATCTGCCCGTATTTGTCCAATTGCAGATTCTGGATAGCCGCAGACGCGCCGATTTCATTCTTGATATTTTCAATCTTGAAATAATCCAACGCATTTTTAATCAGCGTACGCGTTCCGTCCCTGATGGTTTTTTCAAGGGTTGTGGTGTCATATTCCTTTTTCAGCCGCCGGATTCGCTCATCGCTTTCTTCTTTGAGCTTGTCCGCCACTTTTTCAAATTTTTCCTCCATCCATCTCTGCGTTACGATAAACGTAATAAGAAGCGGAAAAATAAAGGAAAACACGGTAATCAGAAATGATACTACCGGATTGGTTTTTCCCTGAACCAAAATGGGCATATACGCGGATATTCCCACAGCCACTACGCCTAAACTGACTAAACCGACATAAACTCTCATGTTGAACTCCCTCCTGTCCATAAAGGAGATAATTTCTGATATGGTCAAAATAAGTTCCTTTTTAAAAGATAACTGTTTTTTATTTCAATATGTTA
>DYRC01000175.1 GCA_020718925.1 Desulfonema limicola | reverse complement strand
AGTTCGACAGCAAGAATCTTTCCGAAAACTTACGATTATCGGAACCGCCGATCTTCAGGGAACCCTTGATCCGATCAGCGTAAAAGACGACAAAAAGCCGGTCGGCGGCATTGCCCGGATTGCTACGGTGCTTAAATCCGTGAAAGCGGAAAATAACGGCGGCGTGGTGGCGGTGTCAACCGGAGATGATTTGATGAACAAGTATTTTCACGCATTCAAAGCCAAAGCCATTTATGAAACCATGTCTGCGGCAGGATATGATCTGTACGCATTCGGAAATCACGAATTTGACAAAGGACCCGAAGTTTTGGCAGATGGCGTGAAGCAATCGGGTTTTCAATCCATCTGCTCTGATTTGCATATCAAAGATACGCCGTTAGACGGACTTTGCAAACCTTGGCTGATTCAGGATTACAACGGGCTGAAAGTGGGCTTTTTTTCCCTGATGACGGAAAATTATCCGTTTGTTACCAGCGGTAAAGACGTAAAACTCATTTCCGACAACTTGGAAACCGCCCGAATTTCCATAAAGACGCTGAAAGAAAATGGGGCGCAGATCATTGTGGCATTGACGCATGTCGGATATGATCAGGATATTGAAATCGCAAAAGCCGTGCCGGAAATTGACGTGATTTTCGGGGGGCATTCTCATGATTATCTTAACAAAATGGAGAGAATCGGCAACACCCTGATTGTCAATGGCGGAGAAAAAGGCACATATCTGGTGCGCCTTGATTTGTTTGCAGATTCGAGCGGCAAACTTGATTTAAGCAAGACAATACATCAGCAGATTCCGATTACAAAAGATATTGTTCCGGATCCGAAAGTCAGCGATATGCTGGCAGTATATCAGAAGGATTTTCCTCCGGCAATTATCCTCGGACGCACGGAAGTTGAATGGAATCTGAGCAAAGAAGCTATCCGGCAGCAGGAATCGCCGGTTGCCAACTTGGTTAATGATCTGATGCGTCAGAAATTCAATGCAGATATTGTGTTGAACAATGCGGGCGCGTTCAGAGGCGGCAAGATTTATCCGCCGGGTCCTGTTACGGATGCGATGCTCAAAGAAATTGATGAATTTGGCAATTATGCGTTTATGGTGGAGTTAAAGGGGAGTTACCTCAAAGACATTCTGGAGCGAAGTGCGGCATGTTTTGACGAAGGCGGATTGCTTCATCCCTCCGGGCTTAGGTACGCGATAGATTTGAAGAAAACGGCTCAGAAACTTAACACAGGCAATCCCAAGCAAATGGATGTGGCAGTTGCCGGAGAGCGGGTCAGCGATATTCAGGTTCTTGATTCAACCGGAAAATGGGTGGCGTTGGATATGGAAAAAAACTATCGGGTTTTGAGTAACAGTTATATGGTCAATCAGGAAGGAGACGGATATTTCTGGTTCAAACGATATGGAAAAAATCCGAATAACACTTATTCCACGTTTTACTCCATTCTTGCGGATTTTGCTCAGGAAAAAAGCGTCTTAAATCCGGACAAACCGGACAACCGGCTTAGGATAACAAAATAGCATGATGAACAGAAAGCTCAAGCTGACGGCTATCGGCTTCGGAATTTTTTTCAGCCTGATCATTGTCCTGATAACCGCCGCGCTGTTTTTGTTGGAAACAGACATGGTGCAGCGATATGCTCAGGCAAAAATTCAGGAAGTCCTTCCGGGCAAAATTTTATGGAAGCATCTTTGCTTGTCATTGTTTCGGGGCAGCGTTGAGGTCAGCAATGTTGATATACAAGCTCCGACAGGTGAAAGCGTCATAAGCGTTGATAAGGTTTATGCACGTGTTTCGATGATGAATCTGATCAAAGGCAAAATCAGGGGACATCGCCTGATGCTGGAGCATCCCAAAGTCAATCTTGGCGCAGATGAGCATGGCAAGCTGAAATTAGTTTCTGCATTTGTGCGTCCGAGTCCGGATAAAGAAGTAAAAAAGGAAAAAGACATCAGACATAACGTGATTTTGCCGGATATTTCTGTTGAAGATATTGAAATCACAAATGGAAATGTTTTTTTTAGCACACACAATCAAAGCCTGAAAGCAGAGGTGGATGATGTTCGGATTGTCGGCGGCGGAAAGCTGGCAGAGCAGACCGGCAATATAACGCTGACAATTGGCAGCGGATCGTTTGACAGTTCGTTTCTGAAAGCGCGTCTGAACTCGTTTCAGATAGGTGGAAGTCTGAAAAACGGGCATTTTGAGCCGTTGGACATCAATATCGGAATCGAAGCAGACCTAACCCCCCAGCCCCCTTCCCTGCAGGGAAGGGGGAGTTCGTTGATTTCTGTAGGGGGGCAGGGCGGGTCTCCCCTCTCCGTTTCGGAGAGGGGCCGGGGGAGAGGTCTGGGGACGGTTTATCTGAATGCCCATGTTCAGGATCGGCTGATCAGCCTTGATCCGCTCATGCTCAAAACCGATGCCGGAGACTTGGCAATACGCGGTCAGGTTGATTTTCAACACGCATTTCCTGAGACATTTTTTTCGCTTCATCCTGATATTCAAAAATTGGCGTATCATCTGAGCTTGAACGGAAAAGACCTGTCACTCGGACATTGGTTCGGAAATCATGCCACAGGAAATGTCAGCGCGCTGCTTTGTCTTGATGGAAAAGGAATTTCTCCCAAAAATATCACCGCAAACGCGGATTTGGAGATGTTCAGCGGCGAAAACCCCCCTCTCCGCTTCGGGGAGGGGCAGGGGGTGGGGTTTCCTGCCTTAAAGGTAAAAACGCAGATCGGCATGGAAGATGATGGGATAAAGCTGGCATTTCTGGATGCGGAGTCCGGCAATCTCAGGCTTCATGCAGATGGGCAGTATCGTCTGGCGTCTGAAGAAATCCATGCGGCAGTATCTCTGAATGCCTCAGACCTTGAACAAAGCTTTGTGCCGCTCGGCATCAAAGGCGTAAAAGGCAAACTTGAGGCAAAATCAGATATTTCAGGGCTTATCAGAAAGCCGGTCTTTAATCTGAATCTGAAAGGCAATAAGCTTCAATTTCAGGATATTGAAATCGGAAATGCAGATATAGCTGCGGCTATGGATACTGCCGGAAATCTGAAAGTTTCCAAATTAGCCATTGAAAATCAGGGTTCGGAAATCAGCGGCTCCGGTGAATTGCGGCTCTCTGATCCTGATTTTTCTTCAAATATTTCTCTTGAGCTCAATCATATCGAACTTAAAAATTTCATTCATAAAGAATTTCTCAAAGGCATGATTGACGCCAAATTAGACTTCAAAGGCAGTCTCAAACGCCCGGATATAAAAATCAGTGTGAATGCCAAAGGGCTTGAATCCGCAGGCGTCCGCATCGGAAATCTTAATTTCAATGCCGATTCGGATCAGTCCGGTCTGGTGTCAATTTCTCAATTAAGCCTTGAAAACAAAGGCTCTGAAATCAAAGGTCAGGGACAGATACAGATTCTCAAAGACGCCAAAATGCTTCCGTGGACAGAGATGCCGGTGAACGTATCGCTTGATCTTCGCAAAATTGAAAATAAAAATTTTATGAGCAAAGAATTTTTTCAAGGCGCGGTTGACGGAAAAATCACGGCGTCCGGCAATCTGAAAATGCCGGATATTGCGATATTGCTGCAAGGCAGAAAAATTGCTGTTGACTCAATCCGATTGGGAGATATTGACGCTGATCTCAGTTTTTCCAAAGGAGAAGCAAAGGTCAGCAAGATCAATGTTCACAGCGGCGGCTCAATGGCAAAAATTTCCGGCAGCGTTCAACTCATGGAAAAAAATTCGCTTAAACTTCTCAAATCTCCGTCTTATGAGCTTTCTGTCAATAGCAATCAGGTGATGCTTGAAGATTTTGTGAAAAATGTCAAAGGACGCTTGGGGCTAAATGCTCATCTCAAAGGAACGATTCAGCATCCCTCTGGAAATATCCGGGTAGAAGGGCAGGAAATTGATTTGGGTGTTCAACGCTTTTCTCAGGTTAAGCTTGATTCCGAACTCGCCGGAGATAACCTTGACATTCATTCTTTGGGCATTGTGTTTGCGCCCGGAGAAAGCATTGAGGGAAAAGGGCGGATTTCCCTTCAGAAAGAATATGATATAACGCTGGCTGCCAAAGGCATTTCTTTGTCGAGTATTGATAAACTCAATTCACTGACAGATATTGAGGGAAAAATTTCTTTGGACCTGTCTGGCAAGGGACGATTTGACAATCCCCGAATGTCGGGCAATATTTCGTTAAACGATTTTAAAATCAGAGAAAAGCTTATCAGCAATATCATGCTGCATCTTGATCTCAAAGATCATCTTGCAAAAATTTCGGGAAATCTCGGCTTTGCTCTTGATGGGCAATTCAATCTGCAAAAAAAAGATTTCTCAGCGTCCGTCAGCTTTGACGATACGGATCTGACGCCGTATTTTGTGATTGCCGGGCAAAAAGACTTAAACGGGCGATTGAGCGGAAAAATAAAGGCGCAGGGCAACGCACAGAATATTGCAGCTATTCGGGCTGATGCGGAGTTATCATCGCTTTCCATGTCGTTTAAAGACAGGGAACTTGTTCAGGCAGCAGATTTCAAAGCGTCTTTTAAGAACAAAGAAATCGTGATTTCACCGGCGCGGCTTCATGTTCTGCAAACCGGATATGTGGCAGTTTCGGGTAAAGCAGTGATTGACGGTCCTGCGGCATTTGAGATTGATTTGCAAAATATCGGACTTGCAATTCCTGAAACAACGCAAAATCTGCATGATTTGAACGGCAAAATTCACATCACACCGGATCAGATTCGTCTTGAAAACATCAGCGCAGGATTGGATACCGGCAAATTGGAACTGGGTGGACAGATTGCGCTGTCCCGATTTCAGCCGGTCAATGCAGATATTACCTTGAACGTAACGGCACTGCCGATAAAAGTCCCGAATACGCTGGACATCCTGCTCAATGCCAAATACAGACTGAGCGGCGAAGCGGAAAAATCTTCTCTTCAGGGCGAGACCGTGATTGTCGAAGGCAGATATTACCGGAATGTGAATCTGAATCTGCTGAACATGCTTCAGGGCGTCAAAGAAAAAAAGCGGGAAGTTGCTGAAATCCGGCAGAATCGTCCTCAATTTGCCCAGCCTTTTCTGAAAAATCTGAATCTGGATATTGCCATTAAGCGCAAAAATCCGTTTATGGTGGAGAACAATATTGCCAAGCTTGAAATTCATCCGGATTTGCGGATTCACGGAACCCTCAACGCGCCGCTGGTGAGCGGGCGGGCGGAAGTTCCGACCGGAACAATTACCTATCAGAAAAGAAGTTTTGAATTAAAACGAGGCTATATTGATTTTATCAATCCGTATAAAATTGAGCCGACATTAGACATCGAAGGCAAGGCAGATATTCGGAAATGGACGGTTTATCTCAAGGTTTCAGGAACACCGGATAATCTTAATTTCAAGCTGACATCAACGCCGTTTGAAGAACACGGTGATATTTTATCTCTGCTGCTGATCGGAAAAACGCCGCGGGAGCTGATTGAAAAAGAAGGCGGAAATTCACAGGCTCCGGGACAGATTTTAGCGCAGATGATTTCAGAAACCTTCGGAGATGACATAAAAAAAGCCACAGGATTGGATATTTTTCAGGTGGATTTTGAAGATCAGGATGCCAAAAAAGGAAAAAACGGCTCAAACAGCGTCAGACTTACCGTAGGCAAGGAGCTTTCCCGGCGTATGGTCTTAAAATATGCGGTGGAATCCAAAGAGGGTGAAACCATTCAGAAAGCAATTGCAGAATACAAGTTTCTTGAAAACATTCTGATGAGCGCGTTTCAAAACAGCAAAGGGGGATTCGGGGGTGAGTTGCAGTTCCGGCTTGAATTTCGGTAAGATTCTGATTTTAATTTTATTATTTCCGGCAATCACCTTTTCTGCCGGAAACGGATTGATCAAAGATATTCGGATTAACGGCGCGTTTCCGTTGTTTGAGCGCGAAATCCTGAAGGTGATGAGTATTTTTATCGGCACGCCGCTTGTCGAAGAAGAACTTTTAAAACAGGGAACGGCAGTCAGAGCGCTGTTTCTCAAAGAAGGGTTTATTGATCCGATAATCAATCTTTCAGCAGATATTGATCCGCAGGATGACAATTATATCATAACGGTCAATATTGAAAAAGGCGCGTATTATCGGCTTGAAGACCTAAGACTTGAGGGCAATCAGGCTTTTTTTGATAAAACGCTCAAACTCCGGCTGAAAACTTGGCAGAAAACATTTATGGTCGGGCAGGCGCGGCGGTTTATCGAATCCGAAGTAAAACAGGATGTAAAAGACTTAACTGAGTATTATCGGCAGAATGATTATGCGGATGTTAAAATTTCTTACACGCTTGAAAAAGATGCTGAATCCAAAAAGATTTCTGTCATCATTACCATTCAGGAGGGGCGCAGGTATAAGATTAAGTTTGAGGGAAATAAGCAATTCTGGGATATGACTTTAAAAAAAGATTTGCTCTTGTTTGAACAAGGCAATGAAGCGGATTTTAGCTTAAAAGACAGCCTTAGAAAAATTCAGGAGCGGTATTTCAAAGCCGGGTATTTGCAGGCGCGGGCAAAATTTGAAGACACTGATGCTGAAGATAAAAAAATACGAAAAATTCGGATACGCATTGATGAGGGACAACGCTCGGTTGTTGAATCAATGAAAATTTCCGGCAACAGCGCGTTTGATGAAAAGAAACTCAGAAAGCAACTGCTGACGTCTCCTCCGGGAATGCTGCATGATGGCGAGTATGTGCCGGATGTTTTGGAGGAAGACCTCAATGCCATTACTGCTCTGTATCTGACGCAGGGTTATATGGAGCCTCATATAGATAAGTCTTTGGAATGGAAAAACCCCACCCCCTGCCCCTCCCCGGAACGGAGAGGGGAGACTCCAGCCCCCCCACCCGGAGCAGAGAGGGGAGACTCCCCCTTCACTTGCAGGGAAGGGGGCCGGGGGGTTAGGTCTGTTTCCGTCAGACTTGCCATTGACGAAGGCGTTCAGACAACCGTTTCTTCTGTCAATATTTCAGGACTTAAATCTGTTGATATGGTGCGGGCATTTCAGGTGATTCAATTGAAAGTCGGGCAGCCGTTTCGTCAATACATGGTTCAAAGCGATGAAAACAGCTTATCTTCGCTGATTTCCGAAATTGGCTATCCGCATGTCAAAGTTGTCGGAAATGTAACCTTCAGTGAAGACAAATCCCGCGCGGATGTGGATTATCTTGTTGAAGAAGGCAGTTATACCGCAATGGGCAGCGTTTGCTATGTCGGCAATTTTCAGACCCAAGACCGTATTTTGGACAATGAACTTGAAATGAAACCCCAAGACCCGTTTTCATTGACCAAAATGCTCAAAACCCAGCAGAATCTTCGGAATATGGAAGTGTTTGATTCTGCCCAGTTTAAAACCAAAGGCTTGAAGGAAAAGGCGGAACAGGTTGATCTGCTGGTGGAAGTGGAAGAAAAAAAGCCCTATTATACGCAGATCGGCGCGGGGTATGATACAGACAGAAATTTTTATCTCAAACTCAAAGCCGGAAACCGCAATTTATTCGGCTTGAACAAGCAGGCGTGGATTGAGGGAGAAATGAGCGAAATCGGGTATAAAGGAGATTTGGGGGTTGCAGAGCCGCGCCTGTTCGGCTCCCGGATTTCATCTGTGTTAACTCTGTTTTCAGAAGTGCGCGAAGAGTTCAATCAGGATTTCGGCATATCTTCGCATGGCGCGTCTTTGGGATTCAGCCGCAAACTGCCTGAGCATCTTCAATTGGGGTTGAATTTTCGGTTTGAACGGCGGCATCAGTTTTTGCAGGATCCGGATGCAATTCCTGAGAATCCTGATGATTATACTATCCGAAATCTGATAGCCGCAACGCCGTCAATTTCTTATGATTCCCGTGATTCATTTATCCGACCGAAAAAAGGCATTTTATCGTCTGTTTCGGCAGATATTTCCAAAGGCATTGAAAATTCTTTGGATGATTTTATCAAATATCGCTTTGACACCAGAGCTTATATCAGTCCGTTTGAAAGACTGACTTTTGCCTTGAGAACCCAGATCGGTTTTCTTGATCCTTATAACTCTGACAACAAAGTGCCGACTGATCAATTGTTTTATCTGGGCGGCACATCAAATATTCGCGGCTTTGATGAAAATATGCTCAGATTTGATGTAAATTCAAAGACTTTAGGCGGCAGAAGTTCTGTTTTGGGAAGTCTTGAAGCCCGCCTTGATTTGGGGAAAAATTTTGAACTGACCTTATTTTATGACATCGGGCGGGTGGATAAGATTGATTATGATATTGAAAGCGCGTTCCGATCTACCGCAGGATTCGGATTAAGATATATCACGCCCATCGGACCTATCGGCTTTCTGTATGGAATCAAGCTGGATCCGCTGGA
>DYRC01000174.1 GCA_020718925.1 Desulfonema limicola | reverse complement strand
ATTTCAGTTTCTTAATCACGTTGATGACTATGCTGATGAATTTAAGACATTGATGGTTGAGAAATTCCAGATAATTTAAGCATAATTCGTGCCAATAAAACCAAAATCGGATCAGTATATCTTATTTTATTTGAAAAGTCAGGATTTATTTCTGTTTTTATCGGCGATGGGTGCATGGGATTGTTGTCCTTTTTTGTGCAAGAATAATCTCATGTATCACGGGGATGTCAAGGGATTTTTGAATCACTGATTTATGCTGGTTTTTCGGATTGCGCTGATTATGAAAAATCAGAGCAATATTCTTGACATTCAACCCGAAACAGTAATATTAACCAAAATCTGATGAATTGAGCAAGGAGTTTTTATGAATGTTATTCCCACGTCTTTGGATGGCGTGTTTATTATCGAACCGAAAGTATTCAAGGATCAGCGCGGCTTTTTTATGGAAACCTATCATCGGGAAAAATACCGCACATTCGGCATTGACCGGGTATTTGTGCAGGACAATCTGTCTTATTCCGCAAAAGGAACGCTCAGAGGGCTGCATTATCAGATTACAAAACCTCAGGCAAAGCTGGTTCAGGTCATGCGGGGCGAAGTGTTTGATGTGGCGGTGGATATCCGCCCCGGATCGCCCAATTTCGGCAAATGGACAGGCGTTTATCTGTCAGATTCAAATTGTCGGCAACTCTTCATTTCCGAAGGATTCGCACACGGCTTCTGCGTATTGAGCGACGAGGCTGTTTTCTGCTATAAATGCTCGGAATTTTACGCGCCCGAAGATGAAGGCGGCATCTTATGGGCTGACCCGGACATCGGCATTGAATGGCTGGTTCAGGAGCCGGTGATTTCAGATAAAGACGCCCGGTATCCGCGGTTATGCGAGCGATCCCCCGAACAACTTTTCTGCCCGGAGAAAAAATAATGATGAAACTTCTGATTATCGGACATAAGGGGCAATTAGGTTTTGAACTGGTAAAACAAGCCCCGAAAGCAGGCTTTGAATATGAGGCGGTGGATTTGCCTGAGATTGATATTACAAATCAGGCGCAGGTCAATGTTCTGATAGAAACATCAAAGCCGTCTCTGCTTATCAATGCAGCAGCTTATACTGCGGTGGATAAAGCGGAAACCGAGCCTGAGCTTGCGTTTAAAGTCAATCGGGATGGTGCGGAGAATATTGCCCAAGCCTGCGCCAAGGCAGATATTCCTATGATTCATATTTCAACAGATTATGTATTTGATGGGCAGAATACCCGCCCCTATCGTGAAGATGATCCGGTCTGTCCGCTTGGGATTTACGGCAAAAGTAAAGAAGAAGGCGAACGTGCGGTGCGGGCTGCTCTCAAAAATCATATCATTATCCGAACCGCATGGCTTTACGGTGTGCATGGGCATAATTTTGTCAAAACCATGCTGAAACTCGGACAAGAACGCGATGTGTTGCGCGTTGTGGCAGATCAGCACGGCTGCCCTACCAGTGCGGCGGATTTGGCAGAAGCGATTCTGAGCGTTGGCATGCAAAGCCTGCTGGTCGAAAATCTCGGTTGGGGAACCTATCATTATTGCGGTCAGGGCATTACGAGCTGGCATGAATTTACGGAAAAAATTCTTGAATTTGCCAAGCCGCATATTGAGATAAAAACCCGAAAAGTTGAGGCAATTACCACTGCCGAATATCCCACTCCGGCAAAACGCCCGATGTTTTCCGCACTGGATTGCAGCAAAATCGGCAAATATTTTGCGGTTATCTCTAAACTATGGCATACAAGCCTGAAAAACACCGTTGAGACAATCCTGAAATAGGTGATTGTTAATGCTGGTAAAGGAGAAAGATTATGAGTTTTGAACAGGATTTTAAAAATTTCGATGTTCTGCTAGATAAACAGGGGATATTTCATAATCTTTACGGAGAATACCAACAAGCGCAGGAACGTATTGAAAAGATTTATGTGTTGGGGAAAGTATTCTTTTCAACAGCGGACTGGCTTAATAAAAACAAAGCAAACCGGACCTTAGCACCTCAACATACTGCCACATTGGGTAATAAAAGGGTAAGGCATGGGGCGCTCTTTATAAAACCGGAAGACCCCCAAGTTTTTTATCTCAGGGTAGAGGCGCTTCAAAAGTCTGTTGCAAGAGAATTGTGTATTATTTTCGGGAATATTACGATAAATGTGCTTCCCCGCTATTTGGAAGAACGGTTTCTCAGTATTGGGCTTACAAAGCATGGGATACAGACAGATGAAAATACTCCGGGGTTAAAACGGATTGACGCATTAGATCGGTCTAAGTATCAGGTATTTTTCAATGGTTCTCAGGCTATCATATTCGAGTTCTGGAAAAAAACAGATGCAAAGGTGGTTTCGATTGATACCACATCATGGACGGAGGGAGGAGGAGGGTCTTTTGGTATGCAAACAGATAAACATCGTCTCTGGTGCTGGGGGTATGTATTTACCAAAAAGGAAGAACTATATGTCGCAAATCACGCTTTTCAGCAAACGGATGGTAAAAGATTCTTTCATTCATCCTATCTCAGCGGTGAGAATGTATTATGTGCCGGAGATATCAGCTTTTTCAAAGGACAGTTGACAAGTATTTCAAACTTCAGCGGGCATTATCAGCCGTCTATGGAAAAGATATATCATGTTCTTAAATTTTTTAAGAAAAAGATGCATAGCCTTAAAAATGTGAAGGTTCTTGCTGCTGAGATTCATGGAACAAAATTGGGTACTAAAGCAAAAGGTGGAACCTCGGTATCAGATGCAAAAGACATTACCAGTTTCGGTATAGATGCAGAAGAATTTATAAAGATGGGGGTAAATAGTAACTTTGAGTCTTCTATAAAATTCAGCAGCTTTAGGGAAGAAGTTCTCGAAAAAAGGGCAGAAATAGAAAGAAAGGAAGCTCAGAAAATACCGCAGAAAAAGGGAACATGGTTCTGATAATTATGAACATTGCCATTTTATTCGATTTTGACGGAACGCTGACTGCTCCCGGTTCTTTAGACCTTTTGCTGATTCGGCGCCGGATCGGATGTCCTGAGAAAATGCCGATTCTGGAGTTTATCGCGGGATTGCCTGAAAAAGATGCCAAAAAAGCAATGGCAACGCTTGATGCGTTTGAACTTGATGCTGCTCAACATGCCATGCCGAATGCAGGGGCGGAAGAAATTATCCGCTATTTTCACGAAAGAGCAATAAAAATCGGCATTATCAGCCGGAACACGCGGGCTTCCATTGAGCGGGCGATTCAGAATTTCAGCCAAATCAGCAGCGCGGATTTTGATCTGATTATCTCGCGTGATGATGCCATTCGCCCCAAGCCTGATCCCTACGGTGTACTGGTTGCTGCTAAACAGATGAATATCGCGACTGAACATATCATGGTCGTAGGCGATTATATCTTTGATGTACACGCGGGAAAACAAGCCGGGGCGATGACTGTTTTTCTGGATAATGGCTCGTTGATGTTCCCTGATTTGGAATGCGATTACCGCATCTCATCGCTTTGGGAACTCAAAGAAATTGTGGATTCCTTCCCCCCCTAACCATCCTTGAGTGTGTCATTCATAATAGTCCTGATTGTGTTCTCTGCGAACTTCCGAATCTGACAGATCTTCCGATTCTGTTGCTTTGTCTTTCCTGAAGATATCCAGCAGCGATTTCCAAGACAGATGCTGAAAAAAATGAAGTCCGCCGTCAATTGTCATCTGATCATGGGCAAGATCAATTTCATTGTCATCCATAGTGTTCCTCCGATATTAAAAGGTTGTTGTCTGACATTATCTGCAAGAAAAGGGATTATCGCAATGGCGTGTAAATAGTATTTACAGGTAGGAAAATCCTTCCTTTTCCGTTTCTCATATATCTGCCCTGATATTCCTCTTGCCCCGTAAGCATATATCTGATAGATAGAGAGTGTTAAGGATAGTTTATTTATAAAGACCGCATGAAAATTGAACAGCCCTGTCGCAAAAAGGAAGGTTGCTATCATGATAAAAGTCGCATCGTTACGCTACGGCGTGATTTTCAAAAAAGCGTTCAGCGACCCGGAAATTTTCAAGGCGTTTGTCCGGGATTTTCTGGGAATTGAGCTTGAAATAGACAAAGTTGAGACAGAAAAGGCATTCGATCCGCCGGTCGGCAGAGTCGCTTCCCGGTTCGATCTTTATGCGGAGGATAAGAAAAACCGGATCATCGTGGATATACAGCATGAACGCCACGAAGATCATTATGACCGGTTTCTGCATTACCACTGCGAGGCACTGCTGGAACAGATAGCAAGTTCGGGAAGCTACCGGCATAATGTGAAAGTGTTCACTCTGGTTGTGCTGACATCGGGAGACAGGCATAAACGGGATATTTCCGTCATAGATTTCGACCCGAAAGACCTGAAGGGAAAGCCGCTCGGCGAGATTCCGCATAAAGTTGTCTATATCTGCCCGAAATACGCGAATGACGAAACACCCGAATCCTACCGGGAATGGATGCGGGCGATTGAGGACAGTCTGGATGAGGTTGTAGAGGAATCGGAGTATGTCAGCCCTCAGATCCGAAGGGTGTTTCAGCACATTGAAAAAGACGGTATCTCTCCGTATGACCGGGCAAAAATGTTTGATGAATATAATCAGGAAGAACTGAAGCGGAAAACAAAAGAAGAAGGCAGGCAGGAAATCAGGGAAAAAACTGCCCGGAATCTTCTGCTGATCGGGAAACTGACAATCGAACAGATTGCCGAAGTAACCGATCTGTCTTCGGAGAGAGTGAAAGCGCTTTCCGCATCAGTTAAGGGCTGATCACAAATCGCAAAACGGGACTGTTCGATATTGAACAGCCCCGGTTAAGGATATTTATTCATGGAAGGTAAAACAACAAAAGTATATCTGGTCGGCGCGGGTCCCGGAGATCCGGGGCTGCTGACCATAAAAGGCAGAGAATGTATTGAAAACGCGGATGTCATTATTTACGACTATCTGGCGTCTCCGACGTTGCTGAAATTTGCTCCGAAAAATGCGGAATTAATCTATGTCGGCAAAAAAGGCGGAGATCATACCCTGCCTCAACATAAAATCAATGCGCTGATTGTGGAAAAAGCAGCCGCAGGACATATTGTTACCCGATTGAAAGGCGGAGATCCCTTTATTTTCGGACGCGGCGGCGAAGAAGCCGAAGTTCTGATTGAAGCGGGCATTGCGTTTGAAATTGTGCCGGGCGTAACTTCTGCCATTGCTGCGCCGGCGTATGCGGGCATTCCCTTAACGCATCGGGATTTCACATCCACGCTCGCCTTTGTTACCGGACACGAAGACCCGAGCAAAGAAAATTCATCCATCAACTGGGCGTCTCTTGCCAAAGGCATCGGCACGATTGTCTTTCTGATGGGCGTTAAGAATCTGCCCAATATCGTCAAGCATCTGACAGATAACGGCATGTTGGCAGATACGCCGGCGGCAGTAATTCGATGGGGAACAACATCAAAACAGAAAACCGTCAGCGGCAGTCTGTCCGATATTGCCGAACGGGTCAAAGCCGCAGGATTAACCGCGCCTGCAATCATTGTGGTGGGGCAGGTGGTGAGCTTGCGCGAAAAAATGGCGTGGTTTGAGCATCGCCCGCTCATGGGGAAGCGCGTGATTGTTACCCGCTCACGGGAACAAGCCAGCGATTTGGTAAAAATCCTCACGGATCTCGGGGCGGAGTGTATCGAATGCCCTACAATTCAGGTATTTCCGCCGGATAGTTGGGCGCAACTTGATGCGGCAATTGAAACGCTTTCCGAATATCGCTGGATAGTATTCACCAGTGTCAACGGCGTGAAATTCTTTTTTGAGCACTTATTTGAAAAAGGCAAAGATGTCCGGGCATTGCATCATCTGAAAACCGCATCTATCGGTCCCGCTACGGCAAAGCGATTGCTGGAATTCGGATTTAAAAGCGATATTATTCCTGAAAGTTATCGTGCCGAATCTGTCGTTGACGCATTTAAAAATGAAGATATAAAGGGCAAAAAAATTCTGCTCCCCAGAGCTGCCGAAGCAAGACCGATTCTGCCGCTAGAATTGGGCAAAATGGGCGCGATGGTGAATGAAGTTCCGGCATATTGTACCAAAGAAGCCAAGGGCAGCGCAGAACTTCTGCTTGCAGAACTCAGAGCAGAACAGGTTGATCTGATTACCTTTACCAGTTCGTCAACGGTGAAAAATTTCAGAGCCATGCTGCCGGATGAAAATATCCGTGATCTGATGAAAGGCGTCAGGATTGCAAGCATCGGACCCATTACTTCGGATACCGCAGAAGAATTGGGATTTGAGGTTCATATTACCGCAGAATCATTCACGATTCCGGGATTATGTGAGGCAATTTTAAAGCAGATATAAATCCGTTTATCCGTTTACAATCGTCTCAACTTCATTTACAAAGCCTTTCATTATCTCCGCCTGATTATTCATCAGTTCCGAAACAGAGGCAGCCTGCTGAGCCTGATCCGCATTTTCCTGAATGACCTTGCTTAACTCCGCACTTGCTCTGTTGACCTGTTCGATTCCCTGAGCCTGCTCGTTTGAGGCTATTGTAATTCTGCCCAGCAGCATTCCTACTTTCGACGTGCTTTCGGCAACTTTGGAAAAAGCGGCAGTGGCATGATTTACAATATCCGCCCCCTCTTTCACTTTTTTAATCGTATCTTCTATCAATGCCGATGTATTGCCTGCCGCTTCAACACTACGCATTGCCAGATTTCGGACTTCGTCGGCAACAACGGCAAATCCGGCACCGGATTCACCTGCCCTTGCAGCTTCTATTGCAGCATTCAAGGCGAGAAGATTGGTCTGAAACGCAATTTCATCTATGACCTTGATAATCTGAGATGTTTTTTCTCCGGATTTTCTTATATCCGTCATAGATCTGATCAGTTTTTCCATAGAACCGGCAGCATCGGACACCACATTGTTTGATTCCTTCATCAGTTGATCCGCCTCAAGCGCACTGGTCATATTCTGACGAATCATAGATAAGACCTGCTCAAGAGATGATGAAGTTTCTTCGACAGATGCAGATTGCTCGGAAGAAATCTCTGCCAATTTATGACTTGTGGATGCTGCCTGAGACGACGAAGAAGCTACCTGCTCAGAAACCTGAGTCAACCCTGAGACAACCTGATTCAGCGGTTTGATAACAGATTGAACCCGCAGAAGAATCATCACTGAGATAAGAATAATGATGACAAGGGCGATGATAAGATTTGCCCTGCCCAGAAATGCAACCGGAGACATAATATCCGAATAATCCACCGCTACCCCTATCCGCCATCCGGTTTCAGATTCCCGTTTGAATGCCCCTATTTTTTTTTCATCTTTGTAGGTATAAATCAGTATTCCATCCTCTTTTGACATCATTTCTTTGCCGAAATCAAAATCCTGAAGATTCAACTTCATCGCAATAGACTTGTCCCGATGAGCAACCACCAATCCTTTCCGATTAACCATATAGCTGTATCCGCTTTGTCCTACTTTCACCTTATCTATCTGACTTTGCGTGAAATATTCAAGATTCACCACCCCGAATAACACGCCTGTGATTGTATCTTTGTCATCAATCGGATGAGAAACGACAAAGACAGGCTTGCCGGTCAATGCGCTGGAAAAAATATCTGACAAAAATGGCTTTCCCTTTATAGCTTCCTGAAAATACGGCTGATCCGACACATTCAATTTTTCGTTTTTTTCAAAATCCGATGAAGAAACAACTTCTCCTTTCGGATTGACAATGTTTACAGACTCATAAAACGGATTTTTCTTCTTTCCCGCCTCCAATTCAAGATTTGCCGCTTTCCGGGAAGCATTGCCCATATAAGTGTCGTGCAGAGCCATGATAACGATATTCTGATCGCTCCAGCGGGCAATATCTGTCTGGGTGATTTTAATCCATGAAGAAAGGGTTTTTGTTCCCGAATCCACAAACTGCGTGAACTGCGTCCTGATAGAATTTTCTATCGCATCTTTGGAAATCAGATAAGATACGAACATCGAAATTCCCAACCCAAAAACCATCAGGGTTATCGCCGGCATTAAAAATTTATATCTCAGACTCAGCTTCATTTTGTCTTATTCTCCTTCAATGTGGATAGATGTTCATGTTCAGAGCTGATGTGTATATATTCGGTATAAGGGGAAAGAAAAACCCGCATCATCGCGCTGTAATTCAGATCAAATTCCAATATATCACCTACTCTGAGCGTTTCATTACAGTCCGTTACATCCGCAATCGCATAGTCGGAATTACTGTTGATAATTTCAATCCCTTTCACTCGGGAAGTCAGTCCGCTGGGTTCTGTATTTGAAAAGCCGAAATTCAATATGGCTCTTTTGCGAATGCCGCGATCCTGAAACCGGGGCACTCTGCCAAACGCATCAAGTCCCTGTCTGCCTGAAGGCAC
>DYRC01000173.1 GCA_020718925.1 Desulfonema limicola | reverse complement strand
GACGAAATACTGCTCATTGACAAACCTGCGGGAATCAGTTCCGCAAAGCTGGTGGCTATTGTCAAGCGGCGATTGAAAGCAAAAAAAGTGGGACATGCCGGAACGCTTGATCCGTTTGCAACAGGTCTGATGATCTGCTGCATCAATAAAGGCACAAAGCTTGCCGGAACGTTTCTTCACGGCAATAAAACCTATCAGGCAACGATGCGTTTGGGAATTGAGACCGACACACAGGATTTAACCGGTCAGGTCATTTCAGAATGCGACTGTCCCGAAATTTCCGAAGAGCGGATAATATCGGCGTTTAAGTCTTTTGAGGGAGAAACCGAGCAGATTCCGCCGGTGTATTCCGCGCTCAAACATAACGGTGTGCCGTTGTATAAGCTGGCAAGGCAAGGCACTCCGGTTGAAAAACCTGCCAGAAAGATACATATTTACCGGCTTGAAATTGACAATATCAGTTTGCCGGAAATACGATTTACAGTAAGCTGTTCTGCCGGAACATATATCCGCACCTTAGCGGCGGATATTGGCAAAATATTGGGATGCGGGGCGCATCTGATTGCGCTACGGCGAATTGAATGCGGCGGATTTCATATTGATCAAGCCGTAACATTGGAACAATTGGAAACAACCTATCAATCGGAATCACACAAATAAGGAGGAAAACGTGGTTTTCAGTTCTGTTGTAAAGAAAGGATTAATTGACAAGTACAAACTGCATGAGAGCGATACCGGGTCGCCTGAAGTTCAGGTCGGGCTTTTGACCCATCGGATTTCATATCTGACGGAGCATCTGAAGATTCATACGAAAGATCATCATTCCCGAAGAGGATTGCTCATGCTGGTCGGCCAACGCCGAAGACTGCTTAATTATGTCAAAAACAAAGATGTTCAGAGGTATCGGAATATCATAGAAACTCTGGGAATCAGAAGATAGAGATACGAAATGGAATGTTCACTTAACGCGGACCTGAGGGGAAGCCCTCTGAGTCTCAGCACCGGAAAACTTGCAAAACAGGCATCCGGCGCGGTAGTAGTTCAATATGGTGATACCATAGTGCTGGTAACGGTAGTGGCTGCCGAAGAGGACAAAGGCGGCGGGGATTTTCTGCCGTTGACTGTGGAATATCAGGAAAAAGTCTATGCCGCAGGCCGCATTCCGGGAAATTATTTTCGCCGTGAGATCGGAAGACCCAGCGAAAAGGAAACTTTAACAGCGCGTCTGATTGACCGCCCCATTCGTCCGTTGTTTCCCAAAGGCTACGGACATGAAATACAGGTCATTGCGACAGTGCTGTCTATGGATCAGGAAAATGAGCCGGACACACTCGCAATGATCGGCGCGTCCGCAGCCCTTGAAATTTCGGATATTCCGTTTAACGGTCCGATTGCAAGTGTGCGCGTCGGGCGAATCAACGGAGAGTTCAGGATTAATCCGCCGATTCGCGAATGGGATTCGTGCGACATCAACATTGTTATCGCAGGTTCAAAAACCGGCGTGGTGATGGTGGAAGGCGGCGGCGACATGGTCAGCGAAGCGGAAATGATCGAAGCCATATTTTTCGGTCATAATGCCATGCAGCCGCTTCTTGATCTTCAGATAAAACTCAAGGAAATGGCAGGCGTTGAAAAACAGCCTTTCAGCCCGCGGGAAAAAGACGAGGTTTTGGGAGAGAAAGTCAAGTCTCTGGCGTCTGATCGTATCCGTGAGGCAATTGTCATTCCTCAGAAGCTTAAACGCTACGGAGCGCTTTCAGTCATCAAATCCGAAGTAACTAAGCAACTGTCCGAAGAATATCCGGATCGTCAGTCTGAAATCGCGCATTTTTTTGAAGAATTTCACAAGAAAATGAGCCGGGATCTGGTCTTGAAAGAAGGCAGACGAATTGACGGACGGAAATTCGATGATATTCGGACAATTACCTGCGAAGTCGGGTTACTGCCCAGACCTCACGGCAGCGCATTGTTCACGCGCGGAGAAACACAGGCTCTGGGGGTTATGACCATCGGATCAGGTCAGGATGAGCAGCGGGTTGAGACGTTAAGCGGTGAAGAAGCGCGTCCGTTTATGCTGCATTACAATTTTCCGCCTTTTTCGGTCAGAGAAGTCAAACGACTCGGAGGACCGAGCCGCAGAGACATCGGACACGGCGCATTGTCAACACGCGCTGTTGAAAAGATTCTGCCGCCCAAGGAAAATTTTGATTACACCATCCGTATTGTTTCCGAAGTTCTGGAATCCAACGGCTCATCATCTATGGCTACGATTTGTGCCGCAAGTCTGGCGTTAATGGATGGTGGTATTCCGATCAGAATGCCGGTAGCCGGTATTGCAATGGGATTGATGAAAGAAGGCGATCAGGTTGTGATTCTGTCTGATATTATCGGAGACGAAGATCACACCGGCGATATGGATTTCAAAGTAGCCGGAACAAAAGACGGCATTACCGCGCTTCAGATGGACATCAAAATCCGTGAGCTTTCCCGCGATATTATGGAGAAGGCACTGGAGCAGGCTCTGAGAGGACGACTGCATATCCTTGGAAAAATGGCAGAGACCTTAAACGAGTCCAGAACAGAAATGTCGCCTTACGCGCCCAAAGTAATCACGCTTCAGATCAATCCTGATAAAATCCGAGAAGTTATCGGACCCGGCGGAAAAATTATCCGCGCCATTCAAAGCGAGACCAATACCCGGATTGAAATTACAGATGCAGGATTAGTCAAAATTTCAGCAAGTTCTGATACAGAAGGGCAGGCGTGTCTTCTGCGGGTCAAAGAAATTGTGATGGAGCCGGAAGTCGGCAAAATTTACGAGGGCAAAGTGGTCAAAGTTACGGACTTCGGCGCGTTTGTCAATATCATGCCCGGAACTGACGGACTGGTGCATATTTCCCAACTCTCAACCCACCGTGTCAAGCAGGTTACGGATGTGGTGAAAGAAGGCGATATGCTTAAAGTCAAGGTTTTGGAAGTCAGCAGGGACGGCAAAATCAAGTTAAGCCACAGGGCAGTATTGGAAGAAGATGCAGGAAAAACTTCATAAAACCATTCTGGATAACGGCATTCGGATTATCAGCAAAAAAATCCCCTATCTGCGCTCGGTTTCAATGGGCGTCTGGGTCAGCGTGGGCGTACGCGATGAAATCGCTGCTGAAAACGGGATTTCTCATTTTATTGAGCATATCATTTTCAAAGGCACTGCCAAGCGCAGCGCGTTTGACATTGCCAGAGAATTTGATGCCATCGGCGGGCAGACCAATGCCTTTACCAGCATGGAGACCACCTGCTACCACGCCCGCGTGAGCGATGTCCATTTTGATAAAGCCGCAGATATTCTGTCTGATATTCTGCTCAATTCCGCGTTTGACAATCAGGAAATTGATCGGGAGCGGATGGTGATTTATCAGGAAATCGGGATGGTGGAAGACAGCCCCGAAGATTATATTCACATCCTCTCAGACAATGCGCTCTGGAAATCCCATCCCCTGGGGCGCTCCATTCTCGGAACACGCGAGAATGTTCTTAAATTTGATTCAGACGATCTCAGAAACTTTTTCGGGCGGTTTTACAGCCCTGATCGGATAGTCATTTCTCTGGCAGGCAACATAGACCATAATCACGCGGTGGACTTGCTGGCGCCGTCATTTGAGAGCCTTTCAGATGGCAGAGAAAAACTGAACCGCACACCGCCTTTAACCCATTCCGGCGTGTCTGTGTATCCGAAAGATTCAGAGCAGGTTCAGATCTGCATGTCAACAAACGGACTGCCGCTTACGGATCCGAAACGTTACGCCTTTTCGCTGATGAATATTATCTTAGGCGGCAATATGAGTTCCCGGCTCATTCAGGAAATCCGGGAGCGCCGGGGGCTTGCCTATTCTGTGTATTCGTTTATTTCTTCCTATACAGATACCGGTTTATTCGGTGCCTGCGCGGGCGTTGATCCGAACAATGTGCGTGAGACGATAAACCTGACCTTAAATGAACTGCGAAGGCTTAAAACAGAGCCGGTATCAGCATCAGAACTTAAAGACGCCAAAGAATATGCCAAGGGCGGTCTCTTTCTTGCACTTGAAAGCACGGATAATCAGATGATTCGGCTGGCGCAGAATGAAATTCATTTCGGACGCGATATTGCCGTGCAGGAAATCATTGACGGCATTGAATGCGTAACTCAGGAAGATATTCTTGATCTGGCGAGGTCATTGCTTGAGCCTGAGCGATTGTCTCTGACGCTTTTGGGAGCGGTGAAAGAAGATGATGCTGTGTATCGGAATTTGTTATCCCTGTAATATCAAATAAAGGATTTGTAATATGAAAATACTCGGAATATCAGGTAGTTCAAGAAAAGAAGAAATCTCCGGCGTTTATAAACTGGTGCAGACCGTTCTTGAAAATACCGGAATTGAATACGAACATATTTCACTGAGAGGCAAAAAGATAGGGGGATGTATTGCCTGTCTGGGTTGTGCCAAAGACAATATATGCAAACTCAGTGATGATATGTCGGAGCTTCGTGATAAAATTGTCAATGCCGATGCTTATGTAATCGGCGCTCCGAATTACTATTCAATGCTGAATGCGCTAACTCACGCATTTATGGAACGATGGTTTCAGTTTCGGCATCAGGAAGGGGATACGCTTTGGGGAAAACTGGGAGTTGCGATAGGTGTCGGCGGCATGGATGGCATATTTCCGGCAAATGACATCGAAAAATTCTTTTTGTACAGCTTCATTGAAACGGTTGCAAAAGTCAATGGTCAGGGAGCTGCATCCTGTTATTCCTGCGGATATGGAGAAACCTGCGGGGTAGGCGTGCCGCAGATGCTCTATGGGAAAGATATTAAAATCACAGCCGAAATTATTCCTGATGTAAGCAAACAGCCCGAAGTTATGGCAAAGGCGGTAAATGCAGGCAAACTTCTCGGAAATCGCCTGACAGACGGGCATAATCGTAAGGTTGTTACACAGAATATGCAGCAGAAAATGATGGCGATGCTGAAGAGTTCGGTGTGAAGCTCTTTCCGATTTTCTTGAAGGATTGAAACAAGGGGAGGATACATGGCTATCTCAAAAGAATATGATGTTCAGGAATTGCTTGCATTCGGATTGGAGACGATTCGCAAAGCCGGAGAAAAATCGCTGTCGTATTACGGCAAGGGCAAATCAGAGATAAAATTTGATGATGATTTGCTGACTCAGGCGGAAATCAATCTGAGGGAATTTTTTGAAGAAGAACTCACTGCCCGTTTTCCCGGACATCAGTTGTTCAAAGAAGGGCAGGAAGACACGGAATATTCCCATGAGGGCAAGCGGTATTTATGGATATTTGACCCGATGGATGGGGCTGCCAATTTTCAAGCCGGAATCCCGATTTGGGGAACCTCTGTTGCGCTGATTGAAAATTTCTGGCCCATTTTCGGGCTGTTTTATATGCCGGTTACCGGAGATATATTCAAGGCAGTGGCGGGACAGAAGGCTTTTCGCGGAGAACATGAGATTCATATTTCAGATCAGGAAAACGTCAATGATGAAAGCGTTCTGCTGACGTATTCCCGGTTTCATCAGCACTATCAGACTACTTTTCCGGGCAAAATCCGAAATTCGGGATGTACTGCCGCGCATATCTGTTATGTGGCAATGGGGCGGGCGGATGCCGCGCTGCTTTCCAATGAATCTTATCAGGATCTTGCAGCGTCTCAGATTATTCTTCAGGCTGCGGGCGGAAGTATCCGCAAGATGGACGGGGGCGAGTTTCATTTAAGCGAATATCTCGGAGGACAGAAGATAGACGGGCATCTGCTGGTATCGGCTCCGGATACCTATTCGGTAATTCGTAACTATTTAAAACGGATATAGTAAAAATGGACGGTGATATTAAACATTCGGAAGAAACTCCGCCGAAAAATGCGGAAGAAACATTAGATGATGTATTGACCCGGTACAGCAGCCATATTTCCGGCACAGGAAATATCGCGGAGCTGAAGACATACAGACCTCCGGCAAATACCTATTATCGCTCAGGAGATATCCGCTCCAGCAGCTTTGACGCGTCCAATCTTCAGAAAATCGTAGATGAAATCAAGGTGATTGAAGACGGACTCAAAAATATCATCGCATCCAGAACCTCTCAGATTATTGAAGAAAAAATTCCGGTAGAAAAACAGCGCCCGGTAAAATACAATATTGTCGGAAAATTGCTGGTTTCCGTAGGCTTGAAAGAGCAGGAAACAGAAACCTACACAGATTATGACATCCGGCATAAAGAAATTCCCCGAAATCCCGATGATGTGGCAGTTACGGAATTTCGGGTGATGATTGAAAAATATATTCACAGTCTCAAAGGCTTGAACGAAGGGTTGCGCGATACGGTGGTCGAGGTGGATCGCATTGTCAAAAATCTCACCGAAGTCAGCGATGCGTTCACGGATCAGATTCACAGCGACCGCAGAGCGTATCATGCCCAGATCAGCAAGACTAAAGAATTGGAAGTCCAACTGAAAGAAGTCATTCCTATCCATGAATCCATGTCGCCGCTGCACGAACGATATGCAGATATGGAAAAACTCAGAGACCATCTGGAAATGGCGTTAAGAGACAGTCAGGGCATGGAGTTGAAATATAACACCAATATTGATATGGGCGTCAAATATCAGACGGCATTGAAAAGCTACCGCAAACTGATTAACGATTTCAAGGAACGCGGCGATATTCACGTCAATATGGTGGATAAATTTGCTCAGGGCGCGGAACACATGAAAGTGGCCGTGGATAATGTGTCTCAGATTTGCTCCGGCGTTGCCAGAGTTACGCAATCTATGATTATGATTGTGGACAGCATTGATGATGGCAACCGTGTGCTGGGCAGATATGCCGCGCTGGTGGGCGATCAGATGAGTGCCAGTCCCCAGTGGCAGATGGAATACAGCGCACTCAAGGAAGCTGAAGCGATTTATCAGAAAAATGACGAGCATCGCCTGCTGCGAATCGAAGAAAATCGCCATGAAATTGAAAAAATCGTTAAAGCTACCCAGCAGATTTCTCAACAATAGTTTCTGATGGATAAACTCAGCATAGCAGAAATATCGGATGCCATCGGCAGACTTGATTCCAAAAAGCTTGTATCCGAGACTGAGCGTTATCTGAAAATTATCAGCTTAACGGATGATCTGCTCCGCCGACAAAAGCCGCTTGCCGATAAAGACCGAAAACTCGCAGTGCTTTGCAGCGAGTCCGTAGAAAAAGAATCGGCAATTCTGATGTCTGCAAGTTCGATTTCTCTCAATCACCTGCTGAATTTCCGATTCACGGCAAACGGATATGTCAGCGAATTTGAAAAAACCTTTTCATACTTCAAAAAACTCAAAGCGCATCACATAGAACTTCTGATGAGCATTTGCGATGAAGCAGAGATGATGCAGACCATGCTTAGGCAGTCAGCAAAGACGAGCCTGATGATACAGACGCATTCTGAAACGCTTCAGAAATATGACTATCTGACAAAAGTTCTGCGCGAGCGCATGGCAGATCGTCCGACCACGCTGTTAAAACTAAGAGGTTCTGGCAAAAAAATCACTGCTCTGAATCAGACATTTGATGAGATGAACGAATATGAAAGCCGTCATGCGGCGGATTTGCAGAATCAGGCAGAACAGTATGTATTCGGATCGGAATTTGCGGGCTATTATGATATTATCAGGGAGTCGCATGAGGATATCCGGCGCCGGCAGCACTATATCACGGCATATCTCAAAGAATTGAAACAAGGCTGGGAAGTGTTGAAAGCTCTTGCAATCGGGGGATATTCAAGTCGAATGGACGGGCTGTTGAAGCATCTGCTGTCTGAACACAGCAAAAGACAGGCTGCGTTTCAGGAACATGTTTTCAACTGCCGACAATCGCTGATATACTGATTATGCCCGAACCTTTATTAACAAGCTGAAATAAAGGTTTGATAATGATATATAACTTATAACTACATGTAATAAAATCATATTTCTATGTCGGCGGAGGTGATTTTTCAGATAACCGGAAAGATCATAATTACTCTTAAAGATAAATTCTCAGGCAATTCTTTCCGATATAATCCTTTAAAACCGATTATTTATAAAATATATGACATTATAACCCGGTCAGAGATAGTAATTATCTGCGTATTTTTTTTTACGGTCATATATCCGTGCAGAATACGAAATTTATAAATATATTATGTTGTTATAAATATTATCATATAAAAAAATATATTTTAAAATACTTATAAAAAGTATGGGCATAATCAGATCAGATCGGGAAAGGATGGTGTTTCTCTGTAAAAATCGTTCCTCTTTTTGTCAGTTACGTTTATTTTCATTCTGAATTACTGCAAAAATTATTGACATTCTTCGCATAAAATATTAACAGATAAAATTTATGTTTTTATATCAATTCCATCTTGCGGAGG